>JAFLUR010000128.1 GCA_022508725.1 Oscillospiraceae bacterium | reverse complement strand
GTTTAGTATCCTCCAATCATCATCTTTTTGGCATATTTTCCCGCAGGCAAAGTCCACTCAAAAATCTAACGATCGGAGGAATACAAACAGGCTCTGAAATATCGTTCAATCATTATTCATTCCGAAATCAAAGCCGGGACGCGGCGGCGACCGGTCTCATATCGCCGTACCATATCATCACCTTGACGTCTCCCGACAAATCGATATTTTCGCTGTAAACTATCCTGCCGTCCTTGCGGCTTGCCTCCGGAACATACGCTTTAAGGAATATCCCATCCTTATCATATACCGCTATATATACCCTCGGTGTTTCGGGATAGCTTTGCGCGTTCTCCAAAATAACCTCCGTTTCCCGTCCCTTTCTTCTCACGATTATGCCGTCTGCTTGCTGTTCTCCGTCTCCCGCCGGAGTTACCTCCTTAAACACGGCCTCGATGACCCCGTCGGCGCAGTGAACGGTAATATTTCCCGCATCGGCTATCAATTTTATCTCTTTCCATTCGCTCATTGTTCCGCCGTAATATATATCGGTCAGTCTGTCACAGCAATCAAATGCGCGCTCGCCTATTTCCTCCGTTTCTTTCGGAATAACAAGTCCCGACAGATTTCTGCATTTGCGGAACGCTCCCCTTCCTATAAATTCAAGCCCATCCGGCAAAATTATCTCTTCCAAATATTCCGCGCGATAAAACGCGCCGCCGTCTATATACTTAACTCCGGAGGGCACGGTGTACACCTCCTCGTCCCATGCGGGCGGATATTGTATAAGCTCGGTCATATCCTTATCAAACAGCACTCCGTCCTCGGACGAATAATACGGATTTTCCGGATCAACATTTATAAAACCGAGCTCAGCGCAGCCGTAAAATGCCAAATAGCCTATATTGCCGACTTTCTTTCCTATGTTTACTTCCTCAAGCTCGTTGCAGCCGTAAAATGCGTACCATGCTATATCGGTGACCTTTTCCGGAATTGTGTATTCCTCCTCCCACTTATCCGCCGGATACTGTATAAGCTCGGTCTGCGATTTATTGAAGAGTATACCGTCCTCGCTCATATACTTCTTATTTTTTTCGCTCACATTGATCTCGTAAAGCATCGGGCAGTTATAGAACACCGCGCTGCCTATGCTTACCGTGCTGCTCGGGATATCTATATACTGCATACTCAGGCAGCTGTCAAAAGCGGAATTGCCTATGCTTTTGAGTCCCTCCCATAAAACAGCCTCTTTAAGAGTCGAACAGCCCATAAATGCCGCCTCGCCTATCTCCTCCGTTCCCACAGGCAGATCTATATATTTTAACGCCGTGCAGCCCATAAACGCCTCGTCCGAAACAGAGATATATGCCGCCTTTTTCTCAAAGATTATATTTTCGAGATTTCCGCAGCCCTCAAAAGCGCGGCTGCCTATCTTTTTTATCTCTTTGGGAATTATATATTCCGTCCCGCCGCGGGCTGCGGGATATTTTTCAAGCACGCTCATATCCTTGCTGAACAAAACCCCGTCCTTATCCGTATAATTCTTGTTGCTTCCGCCGACATATATTCCTTTAAGTCCCGTACAGCCGAAAAATGCCGATTCGGCGATATTATCCGCGCTTGACGGAATGTTAAGCTCTTCAATCGCCGAACAATCCCAGAATGCCTCCGGTCCGATTTCCTTCAAGCCCTCGGACATTACCGCCTCTCTAAGTCCCGTGCAGCCGGAAAATGCCGCCGTGCCTATACATTCCGTTTCCCTCGGAATGACCGCTTTTTTAAGCGACGCGCAGCCGTAAAACATTCCGTCTGCGATCCTTCCTCCGGGCGGCGTAAATTCCGCCGACACAAGCTCCCGGCAGCCGGAAAACGCATACATACCTATATCCGAAACACTCCCCGGTATGCTCACACTTATCAAGCCGCAGTCCCTAAACGCTTTGTTTCCTATGCTTTCAACATTCGAAAACACAATGCCTTCGAGAAGCGCGCTCCCCTCAAATGCGCCCGCGCCGATACGGAGTACCCCTTGCGGAACGGTAAACGCCCTCCTGCCGCTTCCCGCCGGATATTTTATCAGCTCCGTCCCGTCCTTATTGAACAATATTCCGTCATCGGAGGAATATACACTGTTTTCATCGCTCACCGTTATCCCGGTCATGCCCGTGCAGCCGGAAAATGCCGTGTCGGATATTCTGCCGACACCCGCCGGGATAAACAGACTTTTGAGTTCGCGGCATCCGGCAAACGCATTCTCTCCTATATCGATCACACTCTCCGGAATATCTGTTTCCGAAAGCTTTTTGCAGCCGTAAAACATTCCGTCGGGAATTACCGTAATGCCGGCGGGAAGCTTTATTTTCTCCAGCGACGAGCAGCCGTAAAATGTCTCATACCCCATTACATCGGTACGGTCCGGCACGGTGATCTCCGTAAGCCCGGCGCAGCCGTAAAATGCGCGGCTGCCTACGATTCTTACTGTTTCGGAGATACTTATGCTTTTAAGCCTCTCGCAGCCCGAAAATGCCGATTCCGCAATCGACAACACTCCCTCGCCTATTATAACGTTTCTTATCCGCCTGTCATTCTTCCAACCCGATGTCATCAGTCCGCTTCCGCTCACAACAAGCGTTCCGTCCTCCGACAGCTCCCACACGAGATTTTCTCCGCAGCTGCCCGTATTATTGTTTCCGCTTTCCGCGCTTTCATCGGCCATGATTTCCGCCGAATCGTACATATCATATGTAATTTTATACATCTCCCGTATATCCGCACCGCATTCCGCAGACGCGCAAAAAAACAAAGCCGCCGCTGCCGCCGACGACACAAATCGCGCCGCCGACGCTTTTATACCCTTATTCTTCATGATAATGCTCTCCTTTCACCGGTTTATACTTATAATATCATAAAATCGCCGCCGTTTCAAGTATGCCTGTAAAATTATCGGGAATTCGACCGCGGAAAACCGGCGGAACAGCCCGGAACGAACCGTAATCTTAAAAAAAAGACCCGGTCCGTTTTCACGGATACGAGTCTTTTTTCCGCCGCAAAGCGGTAATTTTATCGTTTTTATTATCCTGCGGAATTGATCCTTTCCGCATCGTATGCAAGCTCGGGATATTTGAGTATCAATCCGTTATATTCGTAAAATATACCGTTTCCGCTGTAATTGTTTACATACATTTCCTCCTGCTCCGGAAACAGCTTGATCGCGTGAGGTCCGTCGGGAAGCTCCACGTCAAGCACCTTCAAGTGAATTTTCTCGATGGTTCCTTTGCTTTTATCCTCTGCTTCAATAACCTCGCTCCTAACCGTCCCCGCCTTTTCGTAAGGCGCTCCGTCAACGTATACCGCAACGGTATCTCCGTCATTCAAATTATCCGCATTTGTAAGAGATATATGCGCGGTATAGCTGTAGCCGTTCGGATCGTGAGCGCTTGTTGTGATTCTGCCCGACGTTATCGGAATTTCAAGCGGCTTTGTTCCGTTTTCGGTAAGAACGTTAATATAATCTATGACCGCCTCGGTAAGTCCGCTGCCCTCGGCTATCATGGCTGTCTCCTCAAACGGCGGCTGTTCCGTCACATAATCGTTCGATACGAAAATCAGCTTTGTATTGTTATCGTTTCTGTCAAGAACGGTACCGTCTGAGATAAGCGAAACGCTTACTATCTTTTCATTTATCGGCTTATTCGGATCGTAAGTGAATTTCATGCCGCCCACCTGCGGGAACGCGCCGTTGTAGCCGGATGTAAGGAAACCGGTTTCCGCATCCTGCGCGGTTACGGAGAAGGTGTATTTCTCAAGCGCATTGTAGAGTATCGCCGGAGTTATTTGCTTAATTCTCACAGTGTTCGCAAACGGGAGCGCGTCTATAATATGACCGACAGTCATTTTGCCGTTCGGAACGCTTGCACGGAATCCGCCGCCGTTCTCTATTGCCACTATCGGAAGCTCCTTGTATTCGTCCGGAATGATCTTTTTCGCCTCAGCGATCATCGCATCACTGATAAGACTTCCGAAATTGGTTTCACCCACGCGCGCCTCCGCAATCACACCTCTTAAGGAACCGCCCCAGAGCGTGTTTTTGTTTTCACCGATCTCGGTTTTAAGATTTTTGTTTAAATCCGCG
The DNA here is from genome assembly GCA_022508725.1 of Oscillospiraceae bacterium. Classification (GTDB taxonomy): domain Bacteria; phylum Bacillota; class Clostridia; order UBA1381; family UBA1381; genus JAFLUR01. The sequence goes on along the minus strand of JAFLUR010000128.1, from coordinate 2,545 downwards.
CTTACATCGTTTATGATCTTTGCGGCATCCGCATCGGGAGTGATGTTATTGAAGAATGTGCGCGAAAGCATTGTTTCGTTTATCGAAACCGAGCCGTCCTCTATGTCTATTGCCATTCTGCCGACATTCAAGCCGCCCGTGCCCGTTTGGACAATCGTGATATTGCCGATCCTTTCATTGACTACCGTATGACTGTGACCGTCTATTATGGCGTCCAGCCCGGTGTCCGCCATTGCCTCGGCAAGCTCTTCGCTTGTGCAAGCCACATCTTTCATAACACCCATATGTGTGATTGCGATTATTACATCCGCGCCGTCCTTTTCAAGAGCAGCCGTCTGCTCCTTTGCCGTTTCGATCTCGTCCTTAAATTCAATGCCCGCCAGATTTTCCGGCTTTGTGGATGTTACCGTATTCCGTGTGGTAAGCGCGAAAATACCCACCTTTATGCCGTCTTTCTCTATCATTACATTCGCGCCGTTCCTGTCTTTGCTGTCGTTGTCCGCGCACAGCAAAGCGTCTCCCGAATATGTATTTGCCGATATGATAGGGAACTCCGCCTGTTTTCTGAGCTCCGCAAACCGCTCCAAGCCGTAGTCGAATTCATGATTTCCGGCAGCCATAACATCGTAACCCGCCGCGTTCATGATCGTTATTACATCTGCGCCCTTTGACTGCGATGCGATAGCCACTCCCTGCGTCGCATCTCCGCCGTCGGCAAGAATTGCGCCCTCGAGCTTTTTCAAAGCCGCCACTCTGTCCAAGCCTATCACGGACGACGAGCCGACTACCGAGCCGTGCATATCGTTCGTATGCAGAATAACGATATCCGCATCGTCCGATATATCGATAATTCTGCCGCTGTCATTCAGCGGTTCAAGCGATTCCGTCCACTCGAAAATCTTTGCCGTTGCCGTCTTTTCCGGCTCATAAATATTTACAAGCACATCAACCTCACTGCCGGTCATCATGCCTCTTATATCCCTAACGCCTATAAGCCTGCCCTCATCATCGTAATATGCGGCGCAGTGAACGTAAGGGTCTTTTTTTTCATCCGCCGCGGATACCGAAGCGGAAAACGAAAAGAGCGCCGATGAAAGTATTGCCGTCGAAAGAATTGCGGACACAATTCGCTTTTCAAATATTTTTTTCATATATATCCATATCCTTTCCGCCCACAAATATAAACAAAAATTTCAAACGTGATTATCGTGGGCTGATAAGACGTAAAAAAGGGCCCTGAGTTCCGCGCCGGTGCGCGACAAATAACGCAAAGCATAAAAAACGCCGCAAACCTTATTTGCTTGCGGCGCTTTGGTCGGAGTGGCAGGATTTGAACCTGTGGCCCCTTGAACCCCATTCAAGTACTCTACCAAACTGAGCTACACCCCGATTTCAACACTGTATAAGTATACACCAAAAATATGCTTTTGTCAATAGTTTTTTGGAAAGTCACAAAAGTTTTTTTGCGGGAAAACCCAAAAGCTGCCGGGATGCCGTTCGGAGAACAACCGGATTTTCATATTCACAATATTATATATTATCCGTGCCCGGATATACTTTGGGCTGCATGAAATCACGCCTGTAGGCAAGCGGCTTTTGTCCGGTATGCCTTTTGAAATGCGCGATAAAATTGCTCGTATCGAGAAAACCGCACATTTCCGCTATTTCCGCAACCGATTTATCGGTGGAACGCAAAAGCGTCTTTGACATATTTATCCTGTAATTCGTGAGATACCGATACGGAGTGTTTCCCATGACCCTGCGGAACAACCGGATAAAATGATATTTTGAAACAGGCATATCCCGTATCATATCGTCTATCGTTATCTGCTCCGAATAATTGTTTTTAATAAAGTCAATCGAAAGCCGGATGTCGTTTCCCGGAGATTCGGATATGCGTTCAAGCGCGGACGAGCAGACCGTGTTTATAACCGAATGAATATCAAGCGAAATATCGGTATGACCCGTTATATTGTTATTTTCAGCCTTTTCTCCGAGTCCGGTCATACGCCTTTCAAACCCGAACGGGTCGTTTATCTGCACGGCGCAGACGGCATTTGACGGATAAATGATATCAAACATCGTATCCGCGCATATTCCGCCGAAATGCAGCCATAAAAACTCCCATTCATCGGTTATCGAGCCGTATCTGTGCGGGAGATGACAGTCGATAATAACGGCGTCATTCCCGCCCAGAGTCAACTCGGTTTCTCCCGTCTGCAAAAAACCCCTGCCGTTTACGGTATACAGCAGAAGAAAGCTGTCATGCGTTTCACGCTCAACGATATAATCCTTCTGCGCCGTAAATCGTCCCGTTTCGATTATATAAAACGGAAGAGCTTTTGCAAGGCTTGTGGGTGTTGCGGTTATCCAAACCGAATTATCTGATATTTTTTCATCGAATTTTTTCCCGCCCGGTTTTTTCATGCTTTTACACTTCCGTTTCATACATAATTCATACATAAATATAATTTTCAGTAAACATTTCTCTCAGAGCCTGTTTAGTATCTGAGATCGTCGGATTTTTGAGCGGATTTTTCTGCCG
>JAFLUR010000127.1 GCA_022508725.1 Oscillospiraceae bacterium | reverse complement strand
GTACAATAAAAATCTGATTCCGAGAGCAAAGGAATTGCGGAAATTCGCAACACCGCAAGAAAAACATTTGTGGTATGATTTTCTCAGTAAATACCCGATAAGGTTTCAGCGCCAAAAAGCAATAGGAGGGTTTATCGTTGATTTCTATTGTCATAAAGCAAAATTAGTGATTGAATTGGACGGCTCACAGCACTATACGGAGCAAGGCAAGGCTTATGATGATGAAAGAACCGCTCTTTTAAGCAGATATAATCTGCGGGTATTGAGATTTTCAAATAATGACATTGATAAGAATTTTAAAGGCGTATGTACCGAAATAGATAACTATATTAAATCGAGAGGTGAGAATTGTGACAAACTTTGATTTTTTAAAATCCGATCCGCGGTTTGACGCGTTTGCGGATGCAGCTGTTTCCGCCGAGAAAATACTACACATTGACCTTGCGGCGTCGGTTCTGAACTGCCGCAGGGCGATGGAATTTGCGATAAAATGGATGTACTCGGTGGACGATAATTTGAAAATACCGTATGATACGACATTGAATTGTCTTATGAGTACCGACGAATTTCGCTCCGGTATTGACGACGATTTATACAAACGAATGAATTTTATCCGAAAGACAGGCAATATCGCCGCTCATGACTCAAAGAAAATTTCTTTGGAAAAGGCAAAGCTGTGTATAGAAAACCTTTACATATTTATGGACTTTATCGCGTGCTGTTATGTAAGAAATTATAAGTCAAAGCCGTTTGACGCCGCACTTCTCAATAAGCATAGCGAACATGTTACAGTCGAACAAAAAGAACTTGATTTTGAAAAGCTGCTGGCGGAGAATAAGGCGTTAAAGGAAGAGCTTACCGCAAGACGCGCCGAGCAGCAACCGAGATATGTCCCGAAACCGCTTGACATATCGGAATTTGAAACACGAAAAGAATATATCGACGTCATGCTTGAAGACGTAGGCTGGGTCAAGGGGAAAAACCGGATAGATGAAGTTCCGCTTCCCGGTATGCCGAACAAGTCCGGAGTCGGTCGCGCCGATTATGTTTTGTATGACGATACCGGAACGCCTTTGGCTATTATTGAGGCAAAGCGTACCTGCAAGGATGTGTCTGAGGGCAGACAGCAGGCAAAGCTTTATGCCGATATTCTGGAAAACCGGTACGGCAGACGCCCCGTAATATTTTTGACAAACGGTTTTGACACAAGGATAGACGACGGTAAGTATCCCGAACGCAAGGTTGCGAATATTTACTCTAAGCGAGATTTGGAGAAGCTGTTTAATCTCCGCATGGTGAGTACAAGCCTTAAAAATGCGTCGGTGGATAAGAGCATTGCGGGACGTTATTATCAGGAGGGCGCAATCAAGGCGGTCTGCAATGCGTTTGACGCAAAAAAACGCAGAAAAGCGCTTTTGGTTATGGCAACCGGTTCGGGCAAAACGAGAACGGTCATTGCCTTGTGTAAGATACTTTCGGAACACGAGTGGGTAAAAAATATACTTTTTCTTGCGGATAGAAAATCTCTCGTTAAACAGGCAAAACGTCAATTTACAAAACTGTTTCCCGAATTATCGACGACAAATCTGTGCGAAGAAAAGGACAACCTTACCGCGCATTGCGTTTTTTCGACATATCAGACCATGTACAACTGTATCGATAATGTAAAGGACGATGAGGGAAAGCTGTTTACAAGCGGGCATTTTGACCTTTTGATATGCGACGAGGCGCACCGTTCCGTTTACAATAAATACAGAGATATTTTTAATTATTTTGACGCACCGCTTGTCGGTCTTACCGCAACGCCCAAGGACCAAATCGATAAAAACACATACGAAATATTTGAGCTTGAAAACGGCGTTCCCACCTACGGTTACGATCTGGCGCAGGCGGTAAATGACGGGTATCTGGTGGATTTTGTGCAGGTGGAATCCAAGCTTAAATTTATGGAACAAGGTATTACTTATGAGGATTTGACGGAAGATGAAAAAGAGGAATACGAGAATTTGTTCGCGGACGAAAACGGCGAAATCCCCGAGAGAATAAACTCGTCCGCCCTTAATGAATGGATATTTAACCGTGATACAATCCGCAAGGTGCTTGATGTGCTTATGAATAACGGAATAAAGATAGATTACGGCACAAAGCTCGGAAAAACGATTATTTTTGCAAAAAACCATAATCATGCGGAAAAAATACTTGAAGTATTCACCGGCGAATATCCGCATCTTAAAGATTTTGCAAAGGTGATTGACAATAAGATAAATTATGCGCAAAGCTTAATCGATGAATTTTCCGAACCGAAAAATATGCCGCAGATTGCAATTTCCGTTGATATGCTCGATACGGGCATAGACGTGCCGGAGGTTGTGAATCTTGTATTTTTTAAAAAGGTCATGAGCAAGGCGAAATTTTGGCAGATGATAGGCAGAGGTACGCGTCTTTGTGAGGGACTTTCAGACGGAAAGGATAAAGACAAGTTTTACATTTTTGATTTTTGCAATAATTTTGAATTTTTCAGAATGAGCGAAGGTAAGCCGACCGCAAATCAAATGGCACTCCAAAGCGCGATATTCGATCTGAAAGTGCAGATTATTTATAAATTGCAGGATATTGCGTATCAAACCGATGATTTGATAAGTTTTCGCAAAAGTCTGGTTTCCGAAACAGCGGCAAAGGTGCGCGAACTCAATAAAGAAAATTTTGCGGTAAGACAGCATTTGAAATATGTAGAGTTTTATGCCGACGAGGAAAATTACAAGTCTCTTACATACGAGGATACTTTGAAAATCAAAGAGGAGCTTGCGCCTTTGATTATTCCCGATAAGGATGAGGCGAGCGCCGTGCGCTTTGACGCGCTTATGTACGGTATTGAGCTTGCGTATCTTGCGGGGAAGAAATACGGCAGACACAAAAGCGATTTGCTTAAAAGAGTCGGCGGTATTGCGGGGGTTGCGAACATACCCGAAATAACCGCAAAGTCCGAAATTATCAATAAAATTCTGCATACGGATTATTTGGACGGCTGCGGAATAAATGAATTTGAGAATATCCGCGTATCTTTGAGAAATTTAATGAAATACATTCCGCAAAACGGGTCGAGATACGATACCGATTTCAGTGATGATATTCTGTCATTGGAATGGAACGAATCCGATCTTGAAAATGACGATCTTAAAAATTACAAGGCAAAAGCGGAATACTATGTAAGGCAACATCAGGATAACAGCGCAATTGCAAAGCTTAAAAGAAATATGCCGCTTAACAAAGACGATATTTCGGAGCTTGAAAAGATTTTGTGGAGCGAGGTAGGCACAAAAGAGCAGTATGCCGCCGAATACGGCGAAAAACCGCTCGGTGAATTTGTGCGTGAGATCGTGGGTCTTGATATGAATGCCGCGAAAGAAGCGTTTTCGGAATTTTTGGACAATGCAAATTTTGACGAGAAACAGATTTATTTTGTTAATCAAATAGTCGAATACATTGTTCATAACGGATTGATGAAGGATCTGTCCGTATTGCAGGAAGCACCGTTTACGGACAGGGGCAGCATAGTTGAAATATTTACCGATTCATCTGTATGGTTGGGTATTCGTGATGTTATCGATCGGATAAATATGAATGCCGCGGCATAGGGGATGGCAATAAATTATATTGAACGGATTATTCAGGATTATAAGAAATTATGTTAGTAGGAGGAGTATCCGATGAAAGGTTCAGAGTGCAGATTGATAGAGTATATGGAAGGCTCCAAAAAGCGTTTTATTATTCCGGTATACCAAAGAAATTACGATTGGAAAACGGAGAATTGTAAACAGCTTTATGAGGACCTGCTTAAAGTAATAAAAAATAAGAGTAGGAGCCATTTCTTTGGCAGCATTGTTTCTGTATATAATCCAAGCGGTCGTAATACCGAATGGATGATTATAGACGGTCAACAGCGGTTGACAACGGTATCGCTGCTGTTTTTGGCTATGTATAATTTAATGTCTCAGGGTATAATTATATCGGAAGATCCCTCTTTGGCTAATCAGATATATGAGGATTTTCTTGTAGATAAATACCAACCGCAAGAGACGCGTATTAAGCTGAAGCATGTGAAGAATGATCAAAAAGCTTTTGGAAAACTGTTTGATAATGAAAATGAACATATCAAGGGGTCAAATTTAACGACTAATTACAATTATTTTTATGAACGCATACAGAAACAGGAGGTTACTGTTGACCGGTTATTTGACGCTGTTTGCAGACTTGAAATTATTAATATTGTATTGACCGATGACGATAATCCTCAGTTGATTTTTGAAAGCCTTAATTCAACAGGACTTGATTTAAGCGAGGGCGATAAAATCAGGAATTTTATACTTATGGGACTTCCCGCGGATTTGCAGAGTAAGTATTATGAAAAGTATTGGAACAAAATAGAGGAATGTACTCAATATGACGTCAGCTCGTATATTCGTGATTATTTAAGCGTAAAACAGGGGGTAATTCCTTCACAGAAACGTATTTATTTGAATTTTAAAGAATATGTTGACTTGTCAAAAATACAAACAAAAGAATTACTCGAAGAAATGCTTGCATATGCAAACAGATATAAAATATTATTAAGCGGCGGAACGGACAGCAAAGAATTAAATGCTTGTATATACAGATTAAATCGTCTGGAGACAACCGTTACAAGACCGTTTTTCCTTGAAGTGTTAAGGTTATATGATGAAAAAAAATCGGACATTTCACAGGTGACGGATATATTCTTAACGACGGAAAGCTATATATTCAGAAGAACCGTTTGCGATCTGCCCACAAACTCGCTTAATAAAGTTTTCTTAATGCTGCATCGGGAAATAATCCGGTATGACGGAACCGATGATAACTATGTCGCAAAATTCAAATACGCGCTTTTATCCAAGAAGGAACGCGCCGGATTTCCTCGCGACGAGGAATTTACGGCAGCTTTTGCGGAACGCCAAATTTATCGGATGAACAGTAAAAATAAAATATACATATTGGAACGATTGGAGAACCATGGAACTGTTGAAGATAAGGATGTATACCGTCACTGTGATGACGGGACATATTCCGTTGAACATATTATGCCGCAGCATTTGACGCCCGCATGGATAAACGAACTCGGAACGGATTATGAGCAGATTCATGAACTGTGGTTACACAGGATTGCTAATCTTACTCTGACAGCATATAATTCCAAATACAGTAACAGTTCGTTTGAAGAAAAGAAGACAATGAAAAATGGTTTTGATGCCAGCGGTATTCGTATGAACACCTATATTGCCAAAAAGGATAAATGGACATTGTCGGAGTTGGAAGAACGAAGCGGTTATTTAACAGAACGTGCTCTTGAGATTTGGCCGTTACCGTCTACCGTATTCAAACCTGTTGAAAATCAGTTGGATTCCCATACGCTTGCGGATGATGTGGAATTAAGAGGTAGATTAATTGCGCAATTCAGTTACAAAAATACAGAACAGCCGGTTACAAGCTGGGTAGAGATGTATCAAAAAGTATTGCAAATACTATATGCTGAGGATAAGACGGTAATAACTAAATTGGCAATATCAAGCGAAGACAGCATTGCGGTGCATTTTAGTATGAATAAAGGGGATTTTTTAAAGAGTGTGGAGATTGGCGATGGGATTTATGTATTTACAAATACCAATACCCAAAGTAAGCTTTTTGTATTGAGCAGAATATTTAATCTCTATGGTGCTGATCCTGCCGATTTGGTATTTTATCTGCGTGATGAAAATGAAAATGTTGAGAAAGAAACAGGAACACGTTATGAACTTCGCAGAAAATACTGGACATACGCTTTAAAGCTGATTCATGAAGCTCATGGTGATAAGATATTCAATAATGTTAATCCTTCGAAAGAAAACTGGATTAACGGTTTCTTTGGTATTAATGGTTTCAATATTTGTTGTGTTGCAAACTATGACGCTGCGCGAGTTGAGATGTATTTCGGCAAAGCTGATAAAGAAACCAATAAGAGAGCGTTTGATGATTTATTAACTCATAAATCTGAAATAGAGACAAAATTAGGAACTAATCTGATATGGAGCCGCAGTGATGAAATAAAGTCTTCAAAGGTCTATTGTCAATTGGATAATGTGAGTATTGAAAATGAAGTTGATTGGCTGCAAATGGCTCGTTTTCATGCTGAATGGAGTAAAAAATTCTATGACGTAATTGTTCCGTATTTATTCCGTGATTAGATTTGTAAAAAACTGGGGATATCTCAAGTTATTACACTAATCGACGCAACAAAAGCAAAATATTTTTATGACGCCACAGGCGCGCTTGATATTAAATTGACGGCGGATGATATTGCTTATTTGGAAGAAGCATATATACCGCACCGGATTGTAGGAGCTTTGATGGAGAATAACTAAATTAAGTAATAAAGCAGGAGGAATAAATATAATGAAAGTATTAATGATTAACGGCAGCCCTCGGGCAAACGGAAACACATATATTGCCTTGAATGAGATGGAAAAGATTTTTCATGAAGAAGGTATTGAAACGGAAATAATGCAAATAGGAAGTAAAGATATCCGTGGATGCATAGCTTGCAATTCCTGCATGAAAAATAAAAAATGCGTCTTTGACGATTTAGTAAATGAAACCGCGCCGAAGTTTGAGGAGTGC
>JAFLUR010000126.1 GCA_022508725.1 Oscillospiraceae bacterium | reverse complement strand
CACCCTGTTCGGATTTGACGCGAGATAATACAGAAGCTCCAGCTCCTTGGGCGGCATCTCTATCGGCTTTCCCGATATTTTAAGCTCATAATTCGTCATATTTATTTTAAGATTGTCACACTCCATTATCCTGTCGTTTGCCGCATTTACCACAACGGTGCGCTTTAGGACCGCCTTTACCCTCGCCACAAGCTCACGCGGATCGAACGGCTTTACGATATAATCGTCCGCTCCGAGCTCAAACCCGATCATTTTATCTATGATCTCTCCTTTTGCCGTAAGCATTATAATCGGAACATTATCATTCTTTGTTATCTCTCTGCATACCTGATTGCCGTTCATTTCCGGCAGCATGAGATCGAGTATCACGAGCGCCGGTTTTTCGGAACGGAATTTCAAAACCGCCTCTTTCCCGTCATACGCCTCCGCCGTTCTGTAGTTCTCCTTTTCAAGATAGAGCTTTATCAGCTCCACAATATTTTTGTCATCGTCCACTATAAGTATTTTCTCCGCCGGCATATACATTCCTCCCCGTTCTTTTATTTAAAGCCCGCTCGCTTTATTTTGAGGATAACCGCACATCTTCGTTCCTGCCCGCTACACGTTGAATCTGAACAATACAATATCCCCGTCTTTCATGACATACTCCTTTCCCTCCGACCTTACAAGACCCGCATCCCTTGCCGCCGTCATGGAGCCGGACTTTATGAGATCATCGTAAGCGACGACCTCCGCGCGTATAAATCCGCGCTCAAAATCGGTATGAATTTTTCCCGCCGCCTGAGGAGCTTTCGTTCCGTTTGTGATGGTCCATGCCCTCACCTCGGGCTCTCCCGCCGTCAGATAGCTGATAAGCCCCAAAAGATTGTAGCTTGCCTTTATCAGCCTGTCAAGACCCGATTCCTCCATGCCGAGATCCGCCAGAAACGCCGCTTTTTCCTCCTTGTCAAGCTCGGCTATTTCCTCCTCTATCTTTGCCGAAACACACATAAGCCGGGAATTTTCGCTTTGGGCAAGCTTTTTGACGTCATTCACATAACGGTTGTTTTCAAATCCCTTCGAAAAATCGTCCTCCGCGACATTCGCCGCGTATATCATCGGTTTGAGAGTCAAAAGCGCGATATCCTTCATTATCGCCGCCTCTTCCTTCGTATATTCGAGTCCCCGCGCGGGCTTTCCCTCTTCAAGATGCTTTTTTACCCGCTCCAGCAGCTCCGCCTCCGCGGCAAGGCTCTTATCTCCTTTCATCGCCTTTTTCGTGCGTTCGATACGCCTTTCTGTCATCTCTATGTCGGCAAAAACAAGCTCGAGATTTATCGTTTCGATATCCCTGAGAGGGTCTATGCTTCCTTCGACATGAGTGATGTTTTCGTCCTCAAAGCATCTTACCACATGAACCACCGCGTCAACCTCACGGATATGCGAAAGGAACTTGTTGCCGAGTCCCTCTCCCTTGCTCGCGCCCTTTACGAGCCCCGCAATATCGACAAACTCTATTACCGCCGGCGTGACCTTGCGGGGATTGTACATACGCGCAAGCGTATCGAGTCTTTCGTCCGGGACCGCTACCGTTCCCACATTCGGCTCTATCGTGCAGAACGGATAATTCGCCGATTCCGCCCCCGCCTGTGTTATCGCGTTAAAAAGCGTTGATTTGCCGACATTCGGCAGTCCTACTATTCCGAGTTTCATTGTTTGTTTTCATCCTTTCACATCCGTATTCGCCGGATATTTCCGCATATTTCCCAAAATTCCGCCTCATACTCAATATAAGCAAACAGCCCCATTATATACATTATACTTTAATTTATAAAATTTCGCAATATATTTTTAAAAATAATTTACAATTATCAAATAATGTGATACAATAATAGTGCGGTACAATAATTCATAAACACAACGGAGATGCCTCAATGCGGGAAATCTCCGGCAAGGAGGAAAGCAAAAATGTCCAATATATGGCATGATATCAGTCCCAAAAGAATTTCACCCGAAAGATTTGTCGCGGTGATAGAGATCCCCAAGGGCGGAAAAAACAAATACGAAATGGATAAGGATACGGGGCTTTTAAGACTCGACAGGGTCCTTTACACATCCACTCATTACCCGGCAAATTACGGATTTATCCCACGCACATACGCATCGGACAACGATCCTCTCGATGTGCTTGTGCTTTGTCAGGAATCCATCGTTCCGATGACGCTTGTGGAATGTTATCCGATAGGCGTTATAAAGATGGTCGATGATGAAAAGGTAGATGAGAAGATAATCGCCATTCCGTTCCAAGACCCGTCCCTTTCGCTCTACAACGATATTTCACAGCTGCCGAGCCATACGTTCGATGAAATATCCCATTTCTTTACGGTCTACAAATCCCTCGAAAACAAGGAAACGGTCGTAAAGGAGGCTCTCGGACGCGACGCCGCGACGGAGATAATAAAGGACTGCATGGCGGCATATAAGGACACATACTGCTGATAAAGAAACACCGACCGCAAACGCGGCCGTATGATTTTATTTAATTTTAACGGAGGTTTTTGTATGAAAAACTTAAAAAAAGCTGTTATTTCAATTTCACTGATCGCGGCGCTTTCGCTTTCCGCCGCGCAGAGCTGCTTTGCGGCGGACGCATCTCAATTCGCAACCGACACTCCCCCCTATTCCGATACGGAGGATCAAGCGCAAAAAGCCGAAACATCGGCTCTTTATTCGGCGCGCCCGTTTATACTCAAGCAGGCGGAATATCTCAAAAGAGGAACGGTCGCCGTCAAGGCGGACGAGGGCGTGCTGGTGTCGTGGAGATTTAAAGGAACGGACGATCCGTCAACATCCTTTAACGTTTACCGCGACGGCAAAAAGATCGCTCATACCGAAAGAACCTGCTTCTTGGATGCAAACGGCACGGACGGTTCGGTTTATTACGTTCTTCCGGTGCTTAACGGAAATGAGGTCGATGAGGATAAAACCGAGGCATCCGTTCTCACAAAGGGCTATCTTTCGATACCCGTAAAGCAGTACGAAAAAGGCGATTATGATATTAACGACGCGTCTGTGGGCGATCTCGACGGCGATGGCGAGTATGAGATAGTCGTAAGAAGAAATCCCGCGGATATGGAGCTGGCGACAAGAGTCGCTTATCCCCTCGTTGAAGCATACAGATTGGACGGAACGCATATGTGGACGATAGATATAGGTCCCAACGAGATATGCGACATAGACATAAACATTCTCGTCTATGATTTCGACGGCGACGGAAAAGCCGAGGTGGTCCTGCGCTCCTTTGAGGGAACGGTTGACGGCGCGGGCAATAAAATAGGCGACGAAAACGGCGACGGAAAAGAAAATTACGAATATTCGATACAAAAATTCCCCGACAGACAGTATCTTTCGGAGGGACCGGAATTTCTGTCGGTATACGAGGGCGCCACGGGCAAGGAAACAGCAAGATGCGACCTTGTTCCGAAAAGAGACCCCCTTTCAAGCTGGTCGTCGGCATATCCCGACGTTGCAAGACTCACAAAGCGCGCAAGTCATTATCTCTTTGCCGCAGCCTATCTCAACGGCGAAACCCCGAGCATAGTTCTTCTCCGCGGTGCATGGGACGGCGTAAAGCTTGCCGCATGGGATTACAAAAACGGCAAAATAACCGAGCTGTGGCAGTATGACTCGTCGCCCGATTCACGTCCGGATAACCTCTACGGCGCGGGCTATCACAGCCTTGCGGTAGCCGATATCGATTTTGACGGAAAGGACGAGATACTCTCGGGCGCGGGCGCGATAGACGACAACGGCAAATTCATGTACGCGACTCATGCGAACAACGTAAAATTGGGTCACGGCGATGCGTTCGACGTTGCAAAGATGGACCCGAATTTCGACGGATATTACATATGGGCGTGTCACGAAACAAAAAATCTTCCCGCAAACATAGATCTTCATGACGCAAGGACCGGTCAGGTATTGTTCGGCTACTCAAAGCCCAAGGATACCGGACGTTCGAGAGCCGCGGATATAGACCCGACAAGCGAAGGCTGGGAGGTATGGGGCTCAACCGGCACTCCCCTTCAGTCATACAAAGGCGTTGAGCTTGCCGGCTGGAACGTTCATTTCAGAGACGCAAACGGAAATATCGTCACAAACAAAGACGCGGGCATTGAGCCGACAGAGGAAATAAAAGCGGAAGATCCAGCCGAGCTTACCGTGCCGATGAACATGAAAATGTACTGGGACGGCGACCTGCTTTCCGAGCTTGTCGATCATGTGACGGTATATAAATGGAACTGGGAAAACAAAGAGGTCGATATCCTTTGGGAGGATACCGAATGTGCGTCAAACGGCGGAACAAAGGGTCAAAACGTTCTCACGGCGGATATATTCGGAGACTGGAGAGAGGAAATCATTTTCAGAACCGCGGACAACAAGGAAATGCGCATATACTCGACCGATATACCCACGGATTACAGAATGCCGTCATTGATACACGACATTACATACCGTGAGGCTGTCGCATGGCAGAACAACCATTACAATCAGCCCACAAACACAAGCTTCTATTTCGGCGCCGAAACAACAAAGGTGCCGGTACCCGCCATATACACCCAAAACGGCTCGTCAAAGGAGGTAAATCCCGTATACGCATCGGATAAGACCTACAAGGATATGGATATACTCGTAACAAAAGAGGATGAATTATTCGACAAAGCGGGCGATTCGGACGCGGTGGTACTTAAAATAGGCAGTCCCAACGCGATAAACGGCGATACCGTATCGGTTATAGACCCGGATAATACATCGGTAACTCCGATCATCGTCAACGACCGCACACTTGTTCCGATAAGATATATTTCCGAGGCATTCGGCGCCCGGGTAGATTGGAACGCCGAAACACGCACCGCCGATATAACAAAAGGAAACGATAAGGTTTCGATCACCGTGGACGCGGATAAATTCATCGTAAACGGCGCGGAAAAGGAACTCGATTCGCCCGCCGTTATATACGAGGGCAGAACCATGGTTCCCATAAGAGCCGTACTTGAAGCGTTCGGCAAAAAGCTTTATTGGGACGACGGCATCATCGTAATAAGCGATTCGGACGAGGCTCCTGCTGCGGACCTGCTTGATGCGTGGAAAAATTCTCTCTGATATTGTAAACTTGTCAAAAGGCTAAAATATCAATAAACCATGTGCAAATTTAAATTGTCGGTCCGGTGATATAACGGAATATGTACCCGACCGGGACACGGCAATACAAGCACAAAATAAAAACGGTGCAGAGTCTTGAAAAACAGACTTTACACCGTTTTTAATATGGTTTTGTATTATTTGTCAGCTGATTTTTATTTTTAACCGTTCTAATTCATCTTCAAAATATTGTTGTCTTAAATTGATATAATTTATTTTATCATTTACGGAATCAATATTTAAGCTGTTGATTTTTTCACGGTTTGCAATATACCCGTCGGAATATGCTTTAAGACATTGCGAAACAGTTACTTCAATAGCTGCGGTATTTTGTTTAACTTCTTTTTTGAGCGCGTCAAGTTCTTGTTTTATCGTCTTGTTATCTTGTTCTAAATTATCCAGTCTTTGATTAAAATCATCAAGTCTTTGATTTGTTTTTTTGATCTCACCAAAAATAGCTTGTAACATTTCGGAATCAGTCATTGCGAGTACTTCCTTTCATTTATTATAATATTAAGTATATCATATATCAATAATAAATTCAAGCTTAAAGTCTTTTATTTTTCAAGGTTCATAAGGATTGTTTTATATGTAATCCCGACCGCCTTTATATTCGGAGGCTTTGCCGCAATTTTCAGCGACTTGCCGGGTCATTTCGTCCTTCCGGCGGTTTTTACATATTTAAATGTAAAAAGTATGGGAAATTTCCTGTATCTTGCATATACATATATGCATATATCTATATTTGTATATATGTATATGCCCTGTAGGTTATGTAAAGATCAATATAATTTTATCAATATTCATAAATAATTCATAAAAAGTTAATTTATTATACCTTATTATTTGAGGAATAATATAGTATAATGTGTATGTAATGGATATTGATTATCCGTTATCATATACCCTTTTATCATATATACCACCACAAAAGTGCCTTTGCCCGAAGGCACTTTTTACTTTGCCGGAAACCTCATTTTCTTAACAAATTATTCATAATTTTTTAATACGAATATGTTTATTTCCCAAATCAAATATATTATAATAAACTACGGTAATGACAATAAAGTTTTTACCATATACCCTTTTATCATACATACCACCACAAAAAGGACGCATAATTCGTTATGCTTCCTTTTTTGTTTTCGGACAAAATACTTCATAATTTACGGTCATCTTTCCTTTTTGCATTTTTATCGTATCCCGCGAAAACAAGCGCACGGCAAATCAATACAATAAAAAAATCCGCACACATTTCAAATTATGCTTGTATAAATGATATATCTGTGATATAATAACAGTATGCATAAAAACGGCTGTGACCGTTTCAGGCAATTTCTTACATACCCCGAAAAGGAGGATTTTCAATGAACAAAAAGAAATTTCAAAAACGCATCTGTCTTGCGGCAGGTCTGATTCTCGCGGCAAATTCGTTCGCATCGTCGGTATTCGCCGCCGCAGGCGACAGCGTATGGGTGGGAAAGGATACCTCATCCGTTCAGGAAACGCAGACGCTCGTTGACGCCCGTCCGCAGACTCT
>JAFLUR010000125.1 GCA_022508725.1 Oscillospiraceae bacterium | reverse complement strand
GAGATATTCCCCCATCTCGGAACGGATGAGGCAAGAAGAATTCAGGCCGAAAAGGGGAACACGGTAGAAGAAAACGATATAACTCGTCCTACCGGAAAAACAGGCGTTGTATTCGGGTTGATCGAGTGCAGAGAAGGCGGAAGAATAAAGGTTATAGACAACAACAAGAGCAAAGAACGGAATGAGATCAAATTTCAGTATTATATCGGATATAACAATAAAGGAAAGCTGCAAACCGTTATCAATCCCGAAACAAAATACGGGCAGTGGGAAAAATTCATTGACGCGGGTGTACGCAGATTTGAGCTTTATTATACCACGCAGCCTACCGCGAACAGCAATGAATTGAATATAAAGGAAACAATAAGAAAAAAATGCAATATATCCGTTATAGATGACAATGCATTCGTATACATTCGCCCCGTAAAGCCGTCATGTATCGAATATGTTGTTGCGCTTCCGGAGGGAATTGAAAAAGAAGAATATCTTTCGGACATTGCTGCGCTTGATATTTAAAACAGATTTGATCGAAACCGTCCGATATACAGAGTCGTAAGAAACACGACCCGGATAATATTTGATGAAAGGAATTTTTTTATATGGTATTTTCCACCTTGGTATTTTTGTTTATATTTATGCCTGCGGTATTGATTATGTATAATCTTTCATCAAACAGGACATATAAAAATGTAATACTTGTTATATCGAGCCTCATATTTTACGCATGGGGAGAGCCTTTATGCATTTGCTTGCTTATGATATCGGCTCTTTCCGATTATACGATCGGCAGGATAATGGATAAACATTCCGGGCAATGGCAGGCTAAATTGGGGCTTATAATGTCGCTTGTTATAGATCTGGGAATACTTATAATCTTTAAATATTCGGGATTTTTTGCAGGCAACATCGGTCGTCTGTTAGGTATCGAGATCGCTTTTAAAGGTTTGCCGCTGCCGCTCGGAATATCCTTTTATACCTTTCAGACATTATCCTATACGATAGATGTATACAGAGGAGAGGTCAAGGTTCAGAAATCGTTTCTTAAATATCTGGTGTATCTGTCCATGTTTCCGCAGCTTGTTGCGGGACCGATTGTAAGATATATAGATATCGAAAATCAGATCGATACAAGAGTTGTGACGATCGAAAAATTCAGCGCGGGAATATCTCGTTTTATGATAGGTCTTTTTAAAAAGGTAGTGCTTGCAAACGGTGCAGGTTCCGTTGCATCGCTTATACTCGACGGAAATCTGTCCGATCTGTCGTCGGCGACCGCTTGGCTCGGAATGTTTATGTACAGCTTTCAGATATATTTTGATTTTTCCGGATATTCCGATATGGCGATCGGTTTGGGAAAAATGTTCGGATTTGATTTCCATGAAAACTTCAATTATCCGTATATTTCAAAGAACGTTACGGAATTTTGGCGCCGGTGGCATATATCGCTCGGAACATTTTTCCGCGATTATGTATATATACCGCTCGGCGGAAACAGACGGCATCAGATGCTGAATATATTTATTGTCTGGTTTCTTACCGGCTTCTGGCACGGAGCAAGCTGGAACTTTATCCTGTGGGGACTTTATTACGGGGTTTTGCTTATTATTGAGAAAAAATGCTTCAACGGCGCACTTATGCGTATGCCCGCCGTTTTGGGAACAGTGTACAATGCGGTAATTACCCTCATCGGCTGGTCGATATTTTATTTTACCGATATGGGCAGGCTTGTCGGATTCTTCAGGGCGGGTTTCGGAATGAACGGTCTGTTCGATTACAGGGCTCTGTCGATCGCGGCATCGAATATATGGTTTATTGCGGTTCTGCTGTTCGCCTCCACTCCGATACCGAAAAAAATATTTACCGCCATCGACAAGAGAAATCCGGATGTAAGCGCGGCGTTATCCCATATGGGAATTATATGTATATTTATACTTTGTTTTATACTTCTTATAGGACAGACTTACAACCCGTTCCTGTATTTCAGATTTTAAAATGAAAGGATATAATTTATGAAAACAAGAAATATATCTTACATTACAAATACAGTTATATTTTTTCTTCTCATATCGATAGGGTTTGTTACGGTTGTAATCTGTCCGGCTGATAAAAAGAGTTCCGAAAACGAAAACAGGACGCTTGCGGAGATGCCCGTTTTTAATTGTAAAAATTTGCTTTCGGGAAGCTTTGCGTCGGATTTTGAAACGTATCTTACCGATAATGTGGGTTTCAGAAGCAGTTTTACCGATATGAATATGTATTATGAAGATATGAAAGGCATTTCATATTTCGGGGATATCGTAAAGGTTAAAAAGGATATGGGAATGGAGAGCGATGATGACGGGGAGCATGAAATGAAATCGCTGCTTGTTTTAAACGACCGTATTCTTGAAATATTCGAAGAAAACGAAGATGCCCGCAAAAGCTATATCGATGTTTTGAATTTTTACGCGGATAAGATCCCCGAAAATATTCGTCTGTATAATTTGATAATCCCAACACAGATAGAATTTACCAACGCATGGTATTCATCGGCATCCGATTCTCAGAAGGAAACGATTGATTATATATATTCCGATATCGATGAACGTATTCAAACAATAGATGTATACGATGCGCTTAAAGAGCATAGAAACGAATACATTTACTTTAGGACGGATCATCACTGGACGGCGCTGGGGGCGTATTATGCCGTAAATGAATTTCTTGCCCGGACGGGAAAACGCAGGATCGATATAAACAACTACACCCGTAACGATCTGCCCGGCTTTTTCGGATTTTTGTACGGTCAGGCGGGAACAAAAAAATTGGAAAAAAATCCCGATACCATTTCTTATTATATAAAATATGAAGGGGAAAATATCTTGATCAACGCAAAAGGATACGATGCCGGAGAGCCGGTCGATTACCAATGCAATATGTTCGACCTTCCGGATAATGAGCCGCCCAAATATAAGGTGTTTCTTACGGGAGATCATACATTTCTGCATATTGAAACGGGATCGGAGACCGGACGGTCGATCCTGATCATCAAAGATTCGTACGCAAATGCGTTCATACCGTGGCTGAGAGAACGTTATGATCATATATATGTGATAGACCCGAGAACCTATAAAGAATCTCTGTCGGATCTGTTTGAGGAGTACGATATTGATGAGGTATTGATATTTAATTATTCGTTTACAACAACATTCGAAGATTACAGTGAAATGCTCAGAGACATATATAATTAAATAATCGGATAAAATGCCGGACTTCCCCGGAGGTCCTATGAAAGGAGACAGATTATGGTTTTTTCATCGGGTATATTTTTATTTTTATTTCTTCCGATTGTATTGATATTATATTATAATCCGATAGTAAAAAACAGAAATTTCAAAAATATACTGCTGTTTGCGGTAAGTATCCTGTTTTATGCGTGGGGAGAGCATTATTTTGTTCTCGTTATGCTTTTATCCATTATTGTGAATTGGTATTTGGGGCTTGCGGCGGAAAAATACAGGGACAGCCGAAATAAAATAAAGGGCGTTTTGATTGCCGCCGTTATATATAATATAGGAATGCTTTTTGTGTTTAAATATCTTACGGCTATCACAATGAATATAGCATCCGCGTTCGATAATAAAAATTCGATAATAAAAATTTCGCTGCCGATAGGTATATCTTTTTTTACGTTTCAAGCGCTGTCATATGTCACAGATGTATACAGGGGGCATGGGAAGGCGCAGAAAAATCCGCTTAATGTGGGATTATATATAGCTTTTTTTCCGCAGCTTATAGCAGGACCCATAGTAAGGTATGAAACGGTTGCGGAAGAAATTCTTTCAAGGCGCGAGAATATCGAGGATTTCACCGACGGTACAGTGAGATTTATAAAAGGATTGGCGAAGAAGATAATAATTGCAAACAACGCGGCGCTGCTTGCCGATACCGCTTTCGGATATCTGGGAATGAACGAGCTTACAATGCCTGTTGCATGGCTTGGCGCGATAGCGTACACGATACAGATATTTTTCGATTTCTCGGGATATTCGGATATGGCGATAGGTTTGGGGAAAATGTTCGGATTTCATTTTCGGGAGAATTTTGACTTTCCCTATATATCATGCAGTATAACCGAGTTCTGGCGCAGATGGCATATTTCTCTCGGCACATGGTTTAGGGATTATGTATATATTCCGCTCGGCGGAAATCGTGTGGGAAAGGCACGGCATATATTCAATATATTTGTCGTATGGACGCTTACGGGAATATGGCATGGCGCAAACAGAACGTTTCTTGTATGGGGACTTATGTACTTTGTGCTTCTGATAGCGGAAAAAAGTACGGGGATCGCAAAAAAAAGGCATCCGGCCGGTATTGTATATACGATGTTTTTCGTTGTGCTCGGATGGGTCATATTCAGATCGAATGATATGGCAAGCGCGGTGAGATATTTGAGAATTATGTTTACACCCGATTTTTCACGGAATAATTATGCTCTGTATCTTTTGTCGTCATATAAGGTATTTTTGGCGGCGGGAATAATTCTGAGTATGCCTGTGGGGAAGATTGCGGAAAAACTTGCGATAAACAAAACCGCATCGGATATTGTATATACGGTATGGATCGGGTTTATATTTATATTGTCCGTATCCTATCTTGCGAAATCGGCATACAATCCGTTTATATACTTTAATTTTTAATTTCCGTTACGAAAGGAAAGATAATCGATGAAAACAAAGAAAAAATATGTAATAACGGTATTTTTTCTTGCAATTATTTACCTGTTTATGATCAGCGTTATAGTCCGTGCTTTGACGGCGGAGACGGAAAACAAATCCAAGCTGTCCGCAATGCGTGAGGCGGCGTCCGAAAGCATGACCGACAACATATTCGCAAAACAGCCTTTGTTGGAATTTAACGGATTTATATCAAAAATATGCGGCGTCAAAATAACTGTGGGGGAGAATACGGTGGCTGAAATAGGGGACGGATTTCTGACATACACATATGATTATGCGGATACGTCATATCAGGCTAAACAGACGCTTAAATTCAATGATTTTCTCGAAAGGCGAGATACCCGGTTTTTAATGATGATCCCGCCGTTTAAGGTTGACGGTAAGGATGAAAAAATAATTTCGTCGCTTAATGACAGAACAAACATCATTGCCGATGAGTTTATATCCAATGTGCAAAGCGAAGTCGAGATATTCGATATGCGCCGCTCTGTCGAAAAGCACGGAAAGGAATATCTTGAAATGTTTTTTAAAACCGATCACCACTGGAAACCCGAAACGGGACTGGAATTTACGGCAAAAGCCGCGGAAGTACTCAGAGACGATTTCGGGTTTGATATGAATCCGTCCGTATATGATAAGGAAAATTTTGATGTGCGTGTTTTGAAGGATTATTTTCTCGGTTCGCAAGGCAGAAAGGTTACAAAAGGATATGCGCACCCGGAGGATATAAGCATTATAACGCCTAAAGAGCATACCGATTTTTCGGTCAATATTCCGAAAACGGGTCTTGATATAAGCGGTGATTTTGAGACGGTCTTTATCGACCGGGAACAGATAGATGTGATCGATTATTATAATCTGTCGCCTTATAACGCGTATATGCACGGCGATAAACCGTATATTCATATAAAGAATAATCTTTCGGGGGACGGAAAAAGAGTGCTTATTTTAAAGGATTCGTATGCGGCGGTTATGGTGCCGTATCTTGCAATGCAGCTTGATGAGATCGATGTGATCGATTTGCGGTATTATGACGGAAACATACGGGAGTTTATCGAAAAAACAGCTCCCGATACGGTTATTATGATATGCCACCCCGCGTCTCTTATGGATAAGAATTTGTTCAGAATGGGATAAAATACAATTCATCGTTCTTGTTATCGCCGGAAATTTCAAAAAATCCGGATAATATCGGGTGATAATGCTTGCCAAAAGCGTTGTTTTCGGTCGGAATTCTATGCAAAATGCATAAAATATGTCTTATTTCACAGAATATAAAAAAAACACTTGAAAATTATAAAAAATAATGGTATAATGTATCTATCAGTGTGGATAGCAGGTTTGTCGGAAAGAGTGGGTTTTGAATCCACTCTTTCATGTTTTCCGGAATCCGTGCAGTTGAGGGGGATGGATGTGGCAGGAAAAATTATAACCGTAGTCATGGATATGGCAGATAAATTTGCGGTCCGTCAGAATGTGGATGTTATAGACGCCGAATATAAAAAGGAGGGAAAGGATTGGTTTTTGCGAATTTTTATAGATAAACCCGGCGGCGTCGGAATTGATGACTGTGAAAAATTCAGCAGAGCATTTGAGGAAATGCTCGATAAAGAGGATGTTGTACAAAACAGCTATTGCCTTGAAGTATCATCTCCGGGAGCGGACAGAAAGCTTGTAAAGGAACGTGAATTTCGATATTATATCGGTCGGAAGGTGGATGTGAAGCTGTATAAGGCATCGGACGGAGTAAAGGAGTTTTCGGGAATACTTGAGGGCTTTGAAAATAAAACGGCGAAAATAAGCACAGATAAAGGCACAGTTGAAATTCCGCAGAGCGATGCGGTGTGGATAAGACTGTCGTTTGAATTCTGATAGTGCAGGAAAGGAATGAATTATAAAATGAATGATGAATTGATAAGAGCGCTTTCTGATATATGCTCCGAAAAGGATATAGACAAGGAAGTTATATTTGAGGCGCTTGAGGCGGCAATGGTGGCGGCTTATAAGAAAAATTTTGATTCCGCGCAGAATG
>JAFLUR010000124.1 GCA_022508725.1 Oscillospiraceae bacterium | reverse complement strand
GTCAGATTTTCCGCCGTGAATTTAAGCGTGATCTCATCGCCGAGCATATCGTAAAGACTGAGCTTTGATTTTCCCGAGTCGCCCTTTAATATGACCGGTATTTTTGCGGCCGCTTCAAGATCGGCAAGCCCGGCGCCTTGACGGCGCGGCGATTCGGGAAGTGTTTTTTCTTTGTCTTGAAACATGATATTTGCCGAACTCATAAGCAGATTTTCCGTAAGAGCTACCCTATCGGCGCCGGTTACATACGGGTAATTATACTCAATAAATCCGTTCATAAGCGCCGCTGCGCCGGTTATATGCGGCGTAGCCATCGAAGTGCCGCTTTTGTTTTCATATTTATCGTCCGGCCCGGAGGAAAGTATGTTTCCTCCAGGCGCGGAGATTTCCGGCTTTAATTCAAGCATTGTATTTGTTCCCCAGCTTGTAAAGGATGACATTCCGGAATCGGCACGCTTTTTATAATGTTTTGTTCCGGGTGTGGTTTTGAGAATTTTTTCCTCGCAGGCAATAAGCTTTTCGCCGGAAGATTTCTTTACCGCCGCAGCTCTCAAATCAAGGCGAAAACCGCTCGCAGAATCCGATTTGCCGGGCATAATTATAATTCTCCCCAAAGCGCCTGCGTCATGCAAAGCGGTTTCTATGTCGCTGCCGGCAATTGCGTCGGGATATACCCCGATTTTACCGTTCATATCGTTCTTTTTAATGTCGCTTATATCGTTAAGAATAACATACTCATAAAATTTATCGGAAAAACCTTCAAAAAAGTTTCCGCTGTCATGTGCATCATATTCCAATACCTCACCGTTGCCGAGAGTGATTGTATTATCTAAAACCCATAAAGTGTCCGAATCAACGGATGCAACGCTTGTCGCTTTTGATTCGACTGCGGGTGCGGAAGGATATACATAGTCGGGATTGTCCGTTGTTTCATACGCTCTGTCGGAATTCCCCGCAGCCGCAATTACGGCTATCCCCGTGTTTCTGAGATTTTCCCCTATTTTTTGATACAGTTCATTTATGATAATGTCTTCTCCGAAACTGCAATTCACAGCGCATACATCTGTTTTCGACACATCGTCAAGTGCCGCAAATGTGGCGTCATCGCTGAGTTCTCCGATGTTGTATCCGGCTTTCATCAAAATGAGCTGCGCCTCGGGCGCCGTTCCCGAAAATACATTTCCGTAATAATTACCGTTCTTGCCTCCGACTATTCCCGCAACATGAGTGCCATGTATGTTCTCGGTAGAGTATGTGTCGGCATCTCCCTCACCGTAATCATACGCAAACGGAATTTTACTGCTTTTGTAGACCTGATTTACCGATGCGTTTATATTAAGCTCGTTGTTTTCCAAAAAGGCTTTTATATCGCTTTTTGAAAATTTCGGGTCCTTAACCTCGGAAGCAAAAAATTCATGAGCTGTATCGAATTCCGAATCGATTATCGCCACGGCTTGACCGCGTCCGTCATAGCCTAAATCATACATATACCGCACATTCATCATATCCGCGCTCACCCGGTCATCATAGGTATCGTCGGTATCGTCGAAAAGCATTGCCGGTTCATCGGAAATTTTATCCTCCGGAATTTTGTATGTCTGCGAGATATACACGTTTTTAACGCCGTCTGTCGCTTTTATTTTTTCGATATCCGAAGTGTATGCCTCCATTGAAAAACCGTTGAAAACGCTTGTGTATGTAAATCCTTTATCCGCGTCTGCGCGTACTCTTTTTTCGATATCCGATTTGACTTTCGATTGTACGGACAGGATATGCGCTTCGGTCGTTTTTGCTTCGTCTGTTTTCATAAACTCGGACGCGCCCAAAACAACGGCGTTTTTTGTTTCCAGCAGCGACTCACCTTCCACCTCGACTATAAGAGTCACTTTTTCGCCTTTATCGATTGCCGGCGCCGCCGATACCGCCGATGTAAACAGTAAGGCTATCGATAAAAATGCGCTGATTATTTTTTTCATTGGTTAAATCATCCTTTCTTTAACTTTTCATACATACCGTATTGCTGCCTAAAAAACTTTCCTTAATTATATTATATCATAAAACGCAAAAGACGCAAGAAGAATTTTTAACGTCAAACTCACGAGAACGATCAAATATATTCCGTAAAACTTATATGACTATAAAATTTAAAGATTATATTCCGTAAAATCTTGACAAACATATGTTTTCGGAATATAATAATATACAGAACAGAGGTGTTTTATGTGATTCCGAGAGATGATTATCTTAATTTTTTAATACACTCCAAAGATAAGCAGATTATAAAGGTGATTTCGGGAATAAGGCGCTGCGGAAAATCAACGCTGTTTGAATTGTACAAGGAATACCTTTTAAATAACGGAATTGAAAAAAATCGCATCATATCCGTTGATTTTGAGGATATGGATTACGAAGAATTGACGGATTACCGCAAGCTGTATCAATATATCAAAGACAGACTTCTGCCTGACGGAATGAACTATATATTTCTTGATGAAATCCAACATGTGCCCTATTTTGAAAAGACGGTGGACAGTCTGTTTATAAAAAAGAATGTTGATTTGTATATCACGGGATCGAACGCATATTTTATATTCGGTGAGTTTGCAACATTACTTTCGGGTAGGTATATTGAACTGAAAATGCTTCCGTTGTCCTTTGCGGAATACTGTATCGGCAATACCGATAATATCCCTGTAAGTGAGAAATACAAATTATATATCGAAAACAGTTCTTTTCCGTATATATTAAACTATGATAACGATGAGAAAGAGATTAAGGATTATCTTTCGGGTATATACAGTACGGTTTTATTAAAGGATGTTGTTGCAAGATATAAGATAGCCGATGTTATGATGCTTGAAAGTGTTGTAAAGTTTGTATTTGACAATATAGGCAGTCGGCTGTCGATAACGAAGATTGCAAACACAATGACATCAGCCGGCAGGAAAATCGATTCAAAAACAGTCGAGAAGTATTTGAAAGCGCTGATTGACAGCATGATTATATACCGGGCAAAGCGATACAATATTAAAGGTAAGCAATATTTAAAAACATTGGAGAAATATTATGTTGCAGACATAGGACTGAGGTATATGCTTTTGGGAAAGCGCAGTACCGATGTCGAGCATATATTGGAAAACGTCATATATTTGGAGCTGTTGCGCCGCGGATATGATGTATATGTAGGTCAAATCGGTGATTCGGAGGTTGATTTTGTTGCAATGAACGGCGACGGGATAACGTATTTCCAAGCAGCGGCAAGCGTGAGAGATAATGAAACGCTTAAACGAGAACTTAAGTCGCTGCAAAAAATAAACGACCATTATCCGAAATATATTCTGACGCTTGACGATGATCCGACAGCGGATTATGACGGGATAAAACGTATCAATGCGTTGGATTGGCTACTTAAGAAGTGAATAACATCTGCAACGTATCCGATTGTACTCTTAAAATGATTATGTTTTGCAGAAAATAAAACTCAAGTCTTGTTTTCTCTGCGTTAATATTGTATAATGTAATCATATAGAAATTCTTAAAACAAAAATCTTGAAAAATAACAGGAGAAATTCAAATGAAGAAATTTATTTGGAACCCGATAGAATTTGATGAGGCATGGAAAGAAGTAAATACCGAAAAATTTGATAATATCTATCCTTCATGGAAGAGGCGGCGTTTGGAATTAAAAAAAAACGAAGAACAATATGAACGCTTTCTTAATCAGATAAAACGTAAGCAAGCTATTGATACGGGAATTATCGAACGTATGTACGATCTGAAAAAAGGAATAACAGAAACTTTTATAAAAGAAGGTTTTGTCGATTCATATCTTCAGCACGGAGATACTAATATTTCCTCAGATTTGCTGATGTCATATTTAAAAGATAACTTTGAAGCCATAGATTTTATTTTTGATTTCGTAAAAAGCGATAGGGAACTTTCAATTTCTTATATTAAAGAATTGCATCATCTTATTACTCAGCATCAGGATTACACGGAGGCTATCGATCAATTCGGAAATCGTATTACAATACCTATGTTAAAAGGCGAATTTAAACAGAATTACAATAATCCTTCGCGCAATGGAGTAAAGTATTGTTATTGTCCGCCGGAACAAGTGGTTTCCGAAATGGATAATTTAGTGAAGATATATAATTCACTGACAAGTTGTCATGTATTGATTAAGGCTGCTTTTTTACACCATGCTTTTGCTCAAATTCATCCTTTCCAAGATGGTAACGGTCGAGTTGCGCGTTTGTTGGCAAGTTTTGTTCTGATAAAAGAAGGGCTTTTCCCTTTATCCATAGATAGAGATGATAGAAAAAAATATATCGAGGCTTTGGAGAAAGCTGATGATAAAGAATATCAGGATATCATAAATGTCTTTGCAAACAATCAGATTTCTTCTATAGAGCAGGCATTAAACTTTAAAACGGTGGAAAACACTTCGGGATATGCCAAGGTGATTGACTTACTTGAGAAAAAAATTACAGACTATAAAGAAACAGAAAGAGAAAACCGCCGCAATCGTATCCGGAACAATATGCGAAACATATTTGATGTTATTTGTGAAAGAATGGAAAAACATAAAGATGATATTGTGGCAAAGTTGCCGGATTTGAAAGTAGAAAACGGTTATTGCGGTTTGGATACTCCGGATTCATATTTTTATGCTCATCAAATTATTGATTATGCGAAAGTATATGGGTATTATGTGAACTTATCTCTTGATAAGTGTTGGGGAAGAATGTTCTTTGAAATAGATAAGCAAAATAAATACAGAATGGTAATCTCACTCCACCATTTTGGATATGATAACAGCACGTTTGCAATAGGAGCTTTTTTATCAAAGGCGATTTATCATGAGGACAGTGAAAATAATATAAAACGTGAATACGTTGATGCTGCATTGGGAGTTCCCCCGCTAACTGTTTCTTCAGAAAAAGATGTTAAAGATTTAACTGCGGCAATATCTCAACAGATCGAAATATCGGTCATGGCGGCTTTAGCCTATATCACAAATGAATTGTAAAAGCATTCATTCTTCTTAGTTCATAACTTTAGCAATTAAGTATGAATATGTTATATTAAGCAAGAGGTGGTATAATGGAAATATATATTACGGCGGAAAAACAGGAATTTGTATCGCAAAGAAAGGCTATGGGACATGATCTCAAAAAATTGAGCTTTTATGACGGTAATGAGCTTTGTACCGTGATTTACGCCGATTTTACGGATAAAATATTGAAAGCGGAAAATTACACGAATGATATTATAACAACCGCTTTCGGAAACAATAAGCGTCCGGTGTGGGAGGATTTTATGAATTTCTTGGAGGAAAGATGTATTCCGAAAGAACGAGACGGTATAAGGGAATATCTCGATGCGATCGGTGTTGCGGAATATGAGCCGATGGAGATCATAAAAAAAACCAAGGGGAAAATGGCAGAGGATAATCAATGGATAGAGACAGAAAAGATATAAAACTTGTAACGGATGATAAAATTGCAGAAACATCATCAAAGGGCAATCAGGAAAAGTGGTTCGACGCCGATACAAATAAATGGTACAAGCTTGATCAATTCGGATATGAGGCGTTGAGCGAAACTTTAATTTCAAAATTGCTTGAGAAAAGCAATATTGAAAATGATACGCCGTTTACATTTGTGCGATATGAAATTGTAAAGCTGAGAGTTCATAATCGCGAAAGAACAGGATGTGTAAGCGAGAATTTCTTAAAAGAAGGGCAGTCGATCGTTACAATAAACCGGCTTTTGTCAAAAATACTCGGATATCCGCTTAAAGAAAAGCTCTTGTCTTTCAACAGTTGTAAAAAAAGAATTGACTATCTTGCCTCAACAACAAAGGATTATACGGGACTTGATCATTTCGGCGAATATTTAACTTTGCTTTTTGAGATCGATGCTTTGTTTTTGAATGACGATAGGCATCTTAACAACATTGCCGTGATAAAAACAGGCGGTAAATATGATTATTGTCCGATTTTTGATAACGGTGCCGGATTGCTTTCCGACATAAGACTTTTGCCGCCTGATACAGAACCCAAAGCGTTGATTTCATCTTTAAAAGCAAGACCGTTTAATATGAGTTTTACTCGTCAGATGAATACGGCAAGGTCATTATACGGAGGACGGCTGTCAATATCTCTGTTGAAGAATGATATAACGGAATACCTGACACCCGCCCTTGAATTTTATCCGCAGCGTGACAGGGGTATTATTGCGGATAGGGTCACAAAATGTATATTAACGAGACAAAGGTTTTTGTGATTATTCTCCGGTCTCTTTATCTGTTGCCGGCATATATCCTTTTCCGGAAGTTTTTGCGCCGACCGGTGTTTTTTAAGTGATTTTTTCGAGTTATGTATTATTTTCCGACTGCATATATTTAAGCAGTTCGTCTTTATATATCCGCCATTGCTTGCCTACCTTAACGCCGTGAATGATGTCGGCTGCGAGCAGTTTTAACAGTGTCTGACGTGAGATCATAAGAAATTCGCGAACTTCGTTGAAGGTCATAACCAAAGGCAATTCATCTTCCGAGGTATAGTAAAAGTTCATAAGTTGAGTCCTCCCATTTATTTTTTAAAATAATGTTGGGACTATAATGGATTATAATAAACCAAAACAGACATAACATAAAGTTAATTGAAATCCGGTATTTTTACGTCAAAAAGAGTCGTACGGAAATAAATAATAAACAGAAAATATACAAAATCATAAAAGTATACAGATATAAAAT
>JAFLUR010000123.1 GCA_022508725.1 Oscillospiraceae bacterium | reverse complement strand
TATTTCAAGAATTTCGGGCTTTGCCTGCGGGAAAATATGCCGAAAAGATGATGATCGGAGGATACTGAGCAGGCTTCCGAAGGAAACATTTGTTTAAAGGAGAATTGTAATTATGAAAAAATCGATCAAAAAAAGAAATATCGCATATGCCGCCGTAATCGCCGCAATCACCGCGGCGCTCTCGTCATGCTCGAACGACGCGGCGTCTGTGGGGATAATAGGCGGTTCGGACGGCCCGACGGCGGTGTATGTCACCGACGGCAAAACAAAGCTGTATGAGTCAAGACACAGCTATATCGGCGATGTTTCGGCAATAGGCGCGGTGACAAAAAACCTCGCTTTTCCCGAAAGCATGGTCTTTGACGGAACAGAGCTCAACACAACAAGAGCGCCTTACGGCATGACGATGTTTTACAGCGGCGATATAACCGCGGAGGACGAATTTAATCTCGAAAACAATGCCGCCCTGATGTTTGCCCTTATCGACAACTGCTCGAATATCACATTCAAAAACAAGGATTCAAACCGAGGTATCACCTTTACACGGGATAAAACAGACAAAAGACTCGGTTCTCCCGTTTCGGAATATTCCGAAACACCCGAAAAGCTGTCCGAGCTTATCGAATTGCTCAAAATTCCCGCCCGGGACGACGATACACTCATAAGCAAAGCGATACTGACGCACAACAGCGGAGGATTTGCCGACGGAGAATGCTGCGCGGAGGGACATATTGTTTTAGGCAATGCGGAGGACGGCGGAAACCGGATCTTCTATCTGCTCACATCCTACGGCGAATACGGATTTGAAAACGGGAATTTTATAAAAACCTCCGGCACGGGAATCATACCCGTGCGATTGACCTTTGACGAAAATAACGAGCCTATCGAATACAAAGAGCCTACCGACGGCGCCGAGTATATCAATTCTCTGAAGGAAATATTCCCGGCGGAATATCACGCCCGGATTTTTCATGAAAACGCCGATTATGAGGATGATTATCATGCGCTGCTCGATCAAGAGCATATCTATGCCGACGCGTATTTGAAATCGATAAATCATGACGACTGCGCAATAGGGGAGTATGCCGATTTTGAACACACCTTGACGGAGGAATTGGATGTTTCGGTGTCAAATTCGCTGCTTGACCTGTTTTACGAATATCCGTTCTGGCTCGGCACCGCGGAAAAGGTAGAGGACGGCAAAAGGTATGTATATGAGCACAAGCAGGATGTGTATGAAAATGTCAAAACGGTTGTGACCTACAGAAAATACTCCTATCATTCCGGCGACATCGCGGAGGAAACGGTTATAGAGGTAAACGGCACGGATATTACTTATGTGAAAGGAGAGCCGCGGGAGAGCCGGAGATAAAACAAAGGCGGCAGAAGCTATGGATAAATATACCGGTCTGTTATCGGAAACAATCGAAAACCTCGCGGAATTTCCGGCGCCGTCGGTCTTGTCGATGACAAAAAACGCGGTCAAGACATTTGAGGAGCGTATTCTGAAGCATCTTCCGCAATGCGAAAAAACAATAAATCGGAATTCGGAGTGATAAAAGACAGTGAATATCAGATATGTTCAAAACAAAGACAAGGAATTTTGGTACAGCCTTGACAAGCATTTGCCGGAAGATGAATTTATAAACAAAGTCCGCGATAAGAGAGGCTACGTTCTGACCCTCGGCGATACTCCCATAGGTATACTGCGGTATAATCTTTTTTGGGATAACACCCCTTTTTGTACCATGCTGTTCACAGAGCGGGAGCATCAAGGCAAAGGCTTCGGAAAAAAGCTCATGGAATTTTGGGAAAACGATATGAAATCCCGGGGATATAAAATCCTGTTGGTGTCCACGCAGGCGGACGAGAGCGCGCAGCATTTTTACAGAAAAATCGGATACAAGGACTGCGGCGGCTTTGTGATCGACACGCAGCCCATGGAAATATTTTTGATAAAATCGATTTGATAAACAAAAAACAGGATTTACCGAAAAATCGGATAAAATCAATGGTTTCAGACAGTCGGTAAGCAGTATCGGTCTCCTTAAAACAGAACAATTCCTAAAAATAACAAATATTTTTTCGAAAGACTCTTGATTTTTTTGCGATTATATCATATAATAATATAAGAAATTCAGAAATTCGGAAATTCGGAAATAAGCATTTTAAAGGAGTGAATTTTTATGTTGGCAGAAATCAGAGGACGCTCACAAATAACAATTCCGGCTGAAATAATAAGATGTCTTGGGATCTCCGAGGGTGATAAATTTGACATTACGGAAAAAGACGGCGGCATATTCTTATGCCCTGTTGTGGTGTACCCTAAAGATAAAATAGCAAAGACAGCAAAAATTATAAAGGAGTCTGAAGCAGATATTAAAACACAAAAAGCATTTGAAAGCGTAGAGGATTTGTTTGCGGATATGGGAATAGATGTATAAACTTAAATATACAAAAACCTTTGAAAAGGATTTAAAAGCGCTGTCAGCTGCGGAGAAAAAGGCAGTAGCGAAAAAATTAAAAATATTGGCTGAAAATCCGTTTCACCCTTCATTGCGTACAAAGAAAGTACAGGGTTTAAATAATGTATTTGAAATGAGCGTGAATATGGATATACGGATCCTATGGCAATATGAAAACAGCATAATTATCTTGCTTAATTGATGTAGGACACCACAAAGATATATTGGGGATTTAAATTAAAACCATGAAAAAAGGTTCCGGGCTTAAAAGTCCGGAACCTTTTTGGTAGCGGTAAGTGGATTTGAACCACTGACACTACGGGTATGAACCGTATGCTCTGGCCAACTGAGCTATACCGCCGTGCTGACAAAATATATTATACCGGCAAAATTTATAATTGTCAAGATATTTTTTCAATTTTAAAACAGTTTTTTGGGGGATTATGCCCCGGGCTGCCGGGAAATGCGAATTCTTCGGACATTCAATACATACTTTTGCAATTTGCCCGGCCGGTCCGGTATCCGGAAATCAATATCAAAAAATAATTCGGCACCGGCGAGCCTCGGCAAAAACAGCCGCAAAATGAAATCATTCTGCGGCTGACCCATTTATTTTAATATTAAAAAACACCGGTTTTATTCTTCATTCCATGAATACATTTTTCTGAGCTCCGCGCCCACCTTTTCAAGCTGATGCTCCTTTTTGAGCTTTCTTGTGGCGTTGAAATGCGGTCTGTTCATCTTGTTCTCGTTTATCCAGCTCTTTGCAAACGAACCGTCCTGAATTTCGGCAAGAACCTTTTTCATTTCCTTCTTCGTTTCCTCGGTGATAATTCTCTTGCCTATCTCATAATCGCCGTATTCCGCGGTATCCGAGATGGAATATCTCATCTTTGAGAAACCGCCCTGATAGATAAGGTCAACGATAAGCTTCATTTCGTGGATACACTCAAAATAAGCGTTCTGCGGATCGTAGCCTGCCTCAACGAGTGTTTCAAAGCCCGCCTGCATCAAAGCGGTAACGCCGCCGCAAAGAACCGCCTGCTCACCGAAGAGGTCTGTTTCGGTTTCCATTCTGAACGTTGTTTCAAGAACGCCGGCTCTCGAACCGCCGATACCCGCAGCGTAAGCAAGACCTATGTCAAACGCCTTGCCGGACGCGTCCTGATATACCGCGCAAAGACACGGAACGCCCTTGCCCTCGACATACTCCGAACGAACCGTATGACCCGGTCCCTTGGGAGCGACCATGATAACGTCAACGTCCGCCGGGGGGATTATCTGCTCGAAGTGGATATTAAATCCGTGAGCGAACGCAAGAACATTGCCCGCCTCGAGATTGGGTTCGATGCTCTCTTTATATATATCCGCCTGCTTTTCGTCGGGCAGAAGGATCATAACAAGGTCTGCCGCCTTTGACGCTTCCGCAACGGTCGCCACTTTAAGACCCGCTTCCTCCGCCTTTTTCCATGATTTGCTGCCCTCGTAAAGACCGACAATAACATTTACTCCGCTCTCGTGAAGATTGAGCGCATGAGCGTGACCCTGACTGCCGTAGCCGATAACAGCCACCGTTTTGCCGTTAAGCAAGCCTAAATTGCAGTCCTCTTTATAAAAGATCTTAGCCATTTTTATAATACCTCCAAAAAAATTTATTTGTTAAATTTACAGTATGAGATCATGAAAATTTTGCATAATTTCAGACTGTCATTTACCGTTATTTATCCGCCTTCAGAATGCTTGTGCCTCTTTCGAGCGCAACCATTCCGGTCCTTGAGATTTCCTCAATCCCGAATGATTCGAGCATTTCAAGAAAAGCGTTTATTTTACTGTCGCCGCCCGTAATTTGAGCGGTAACGGTATTCGGTGACAAATCGATAATATTTGCCCTGAATATATCTATTATCTGAACGATCTCCGAGCGGTTTTTCGACGTTGTTCTTACCTTTACGAGAACAAGCTCGCGTTTTACGGCGTCATTGTTGCGGAGCGTTTTTATTTTAATGACATCTATCAGCTTGTTAAGCTGCTTTGATATCTGCTCAACCGTATTTTCGTCGCCCGTCACCTCTATGGTTATTCTCGAAACGGTCGGGTCCTGCGTAATGCCGACCGCAAGAGAATCAATATTAAAGCCTCTGCGGCTGAAAAGTCCCGCGACCTTTGACAGCACGCCGGCATGATTTTCGACCAGAACGCTTAAAATATACTTTTCCATGCCAATCCGCCCCCTTACATTCTTGTTTGATTAAGCGCGCCGCCGGTAGGCTCGTTGGGATCGACATCGACAACAAGCAGATACGAGCCCTCGCCGTTCATAAGCCTGTCTATTCCCTCGTCGATTTGGCTGTTTTCGCTTATTCTTCCCGACGGAATACCGTACGCATCGGCAAGCTTGCAGAAGTCGGGACTTCCCTCAAGCGTTACCGCCTGATAATTCGACTTATAAAGCAGGAACTGATGCTCATGCACCATACCGAGACGGTCGTTTTTGAATACTACCATTTTAACATTAATGCCCCACTGACATATCGTCGCAAGCTCGGGCAGGTCCATCTGAAAGCTGCCGTCGCCCATAACGGCAACAACCTTGCGCTTATCGCGCTGATCCGACGCAACGCTTGCGCCTATGGCCGCAGGCAGACCGTAGCCCATAGTGCCGAAGCCGGCCGAGGTTATGAGCATTCTCGGCTTTTTGAATATGAAGTTGTTCGCCGCCCAAAGCTGGTTTTGTCCCACCTCGGTCGTGATATACACATCCGAGTCGGTTTTTTCCGAAAGTCTTCTCATGAAATATTTGGGATTGACAAAGCCGGTATCCTCGGTGACATAAGGAACATTATGCTCCTTTCTTATATTGTTCGCCGTCTCCAGCCATTCCGTGGGGGTCCGGTAGTCGGACGTAAGCGGGATAAGCTGCGAAAGCACATCCTTCAGATCCCCGACTATCGGTATAAGCGGGAGCATATTTTTGCCTATTTCGGCGGGGTCTATGTCTATGTGAATGAGATTTGCCCGCTTTTCAAGCGAGTTTGCGTTGAATACCGCTCTGTCGCCGAGTCTTGCGCCCATGATAATAACGGTGTCGCTGTTATTGAGGATGCTGTTTGCGCTTCTGAGTCCGTGCGAGCCGACCATACCGAAGAAATTTTCGCTGTCGGTCGGGATAACGCCTATACCCATCATTGTGGTAACGACCGGTATTTTTGTTTTTTCGGCGAATTTGCCGAACTCCTCCACGCAGTCGGACGACGCAAAGCCTCCGCCCGTCATGATAACGGGGCGTTTTGAATTTTTGATGATTTCCGCGGCTTTCTTTATCTGCGATTCGTTCGCCTTGCCCACAAGCCTGTAGCCTCGTATATTTACGGGCGGTTCCTCGTCGGGATAATCGAATTCGGCTTTTAAAATATCCATCGGGATATCTATGAGAACGGGTCCGGGTCTGCCTGTTTTTGCTATATGGAACGCCTCCGCCATGACCCTTTGGATATCAAGACCGTTCTTTATGAGATAGTTATGTTTCGTAAACGGCATTGTGGCTCCGATTATATCGACCTCCTGGAACGCGTCCTTGCCGATGATCGAGGTCGCGACCTGACCGGTGATGGCAACGATGGGGACCGAGTCCATATACGCGGTCGCGATGCCGGTTATAAGATTTGTGGCTCCCGGGCCGGATGTTGCCGTGCATACGCCCACCGTTTTTGTGACGCAGGCATATCCGCTTGCCATATGAGCCGCGCCCTGTTCGTTTCTTACCAATATATGCTTTATACCGGTAAAGGACAGTCTGTCGATAATGGGGCAGTTTGCGGCGCCGGGATAACCGAATACGCGTGAGATGCCGTTTTTTTCAAGCATTTTGACAACCATTTGCGCGCCTGTCATTTTCAAAATAAATTCCTCCTGACTGTTTTTGCGGAAATATTTTTTTGTATTTCCGTCCGATAATTACAGAGAAGCCGCAGGAATATGCGGCATTTGAGATTTACAATCGACCTTTGTTAAGTCAACCTTTCGGGAAACGCTTTCGTAAATCAACATTGTTAAAATATCCGCCGGTCCTTTTGCGCGGACCGGCAGGTGCGGAGTGTATCCGCCCCAATCTATCAAAGCGCCTTTTAAGCGCATAATCAGCATATAATATTCCCTTATACATTTTACCGGTAATCCGTCTTATTGTCAACTGTTTTATTGCGAAACCGGGATTATATACAAAAACGCTTAAAAATTTGTATATTTATTATGTAAAAATTAAATACTATAAACGATCCGGATGTATCGGTTTACGTTCATACATACCGGC
>JAFLUR010000122.1 GCA_022508725.1 Oscillospiraceae bacterium | reverse complement strand
AATTTCACAGCTTGAGCAAGCAGAAAAATTCAAGAGTTAGTTGGAGCATCAATAATATCAATCGAAAATCAACGGCAAATAAAACGGCGCGGAACCCGACCGGACTCCGCACCGTTTTTATTGTTTGTACTTGTATTTTATCCGTTATCCTATTCAATCAAAAATCCCTTTTATCGAAAAAGAAATAGCATGCCGGAAACATTACCGCGCCGTATCCGCAAAGCAGGGCTATTTTGCTTATAAGCGCATGAAAGGGTATCGTGTTGCCTATCAGCAGCTTGTGCCACTGCAAATACGATGTGAACAGTATGCCGTCGGTCATGCCTATAAAATAGCCGAAGAATTTCAGCAGCGCGTATATGAGAACGCACAGGAACATCGCAAGCGTTGTTCCCCTCGACAACAGATTTATGAGCGCCGCCATAAATATCAGCAGGATCATGGGAATAAGATCGGTTATGTAGCTGCCGAGGTTATATATGAAAAATTTGCGTAAACCGCCGCCGCCGTTTATGATGACGTCAAGAGCCGTTGACGCGATAAGCACCGCGAGAAACAACCCCGCCGCAACGCTCAGGCAGGCAAGCATTTTTGCCGTCATAAGCTTTAAGCGGGTTATCGGACGGAAAAGCATCGCCTTTATCGTGCTGTCAGCAAGCTCCGTGCCGAACGAATCGCTCACCGCCATAAATATAATAAGCGGGATAAGTACCTCGGCAAAAAACGGAAGCATCAATATCGGAAAGTTATTTATCTTCAGGCTTATCTCATCATGAGAGATAAACGCGACAAGCGACTGCGCGAATATATTGAATATGCATATCAATACGGCGATTATCAGAAATACGATATATTTTTTCTTTGCCGTAAGCTTTGAAAGCTCCGCCTTGTATCCGGCGATAAAGCTTTTCATATCACAACGCCTCCTCTTTTTTCCTTTACAACGCTCAAAAAATATTCCTCCAATGTCGGATTGAATTCGAGCGCCCGTGTCATATCGGTAAAGGTAAGCATTTCGCCCTCATACATGATCGAAACCTTGTTGCAGACCTTTTCGATTTCACCGGCGAGATGGCTCGATATAAGAACGGTCGTACCCCTTTCGGTCGAAAGACGCGTTATTATCTCCCTTATCTCGACCATACCCTCAATATCTATGCCGTTTGTCGGCTCGTCCAGAATAAGCAGCTCCGGCTCGGACAAAAGCGCCAGCGCAAGCCCGAGTCTTTGCTTCATTCCGAGTGAAAATCTGCCCGCTTTGTCATTTTTGTATTGCAAAAGCCGCACCGTTTCCAAAGCTCTGTCTATCCGCTCTTTCGTTACGTTGGGATAAAAGCCCGCCGCAAGCTCGAGATTTTTTTTCGCGGAGAGATTTTCGTAAAGCGCGGGAGCTTCTATGAGTATTCCGCACCGCTTCATTACATCCTCGAAATTATCCTCTATGTTCATTCCGAAAATCTTTACGTCTCCGCTTTGCGCGTGGCACAGTCCCGAAATAATTTTCATTGTGGTTGTTTTGCCTGAGCCGTTCGGACCCAAAAGACCGACAACGTCGCCCTTTTCAACGCCGAAGGATATATCCTTTATTCCTCGTCCGTTGGGATATATCTTGCTCAGACCCGATATTTCTATAATCTTTTCCAATTTTTTAACCTCCGAAATCAACAGCCGCCGGAAATTCCGCCGCCCGTACACGGGTAAGGCAGCGGGATTCCGGTTTATTTTTTTAAATTTTACGGTATTTCCGGCAGATTTGCCCGTTTGCCGGCTTATTCGGTTACTTCTTCGGTTATCTCCGCGATTTCCGCATCCGAGGTTACAATCGTTATTGCCGTGGGACCGTCCGCGCCGTTGAAGGTCTGCACCGCTGTTACCGTTGAGCCGACAGTGCCTGTGAGCGCGTAATCTATGCTGTTTATTACCGCAAGCTTTTCCGCAACGAGTTCGTTTCTTTCCTCATCGCCGAGTCTGCCGAACAGGAGCGCGTCTCTTATTTCCTTGAGTCTTGCGTATTCCGCGCTGTTTACGACTTCGTTTAATTTATTGAGTCTGCCGACCAGATAATCATTATGCGCCGTGTCTTTTTCATCGCTTGATTCGGCAAGTCTTGCAAGCTGCTCTTCGATGGATGAAATTTCCTCTTCGAACGAGTAGGAATCATACGATATCGCATCGGTTCCTTCGAATTCCGAAAGATCGATACGGTCGCAAACGGTCGTATCGTAATCATGTACCGAGATATCGAGGCGGAATTTTGCGGTATGCTCCTTATTGAACATATCCGCGCCCGAGAATTCGACTTCTCCGGTTATTCTTCTCAAACGGCCTTCCTTGTCGATCGAAACGACCGCTTCCGCACCGCTGAGAGAGGGACGGTTCGCGAACAAAAGCTCTTCCGAAAAACGACCCGTTTCCATTAACGCGTAAAATTCCTCTTCGGTCATATCTTTTATATATTTGCCGTCTATCATACGATCGTCATAGTTTGACGCGCCGGTCATTATCATATTGAATCCCGCCTGATAAAGCTCGGGTATCTGATAAGCGTCAAGCGACATTGTGAATGTGTTTGTTTCGGAGTCCGAGTCGGTGAGAATGATGTTGTTTTTAAGATCGCCGACAAGCGTGTCGCAAAGCAGCTCCGCAAAACGTATCGTTGCCGTGAGCTCCTTTGAGTCCTTTGCGCCGAAAATTGACGATTCGTCGGCTAAAGCCTCGGGTGAGTCCGCGTGTATGTCACGGATGTAAACGCGGTCAAGCGGCGTTAAGTCGTCGGTTATATCCCTTTTGTATACCCTTATAGACGAGCCGTCCTGGATATATGTGGAATACCGCATAACTCCGCCGGACGATTCCATCCTGTTTAACGGAGCGTACGGATTGTTCCGGTCGAATTTGACAGATGAGGACTCACTGTCGATCTGCTTTCCGTCGATATAAAACGATACTGCCATTTCCGCGGAAAAATTGTCCTGATAAAGCATATTTTTCATTGCGTTTTTTGCCGAGGTGTATCCGCTCGATGTTGCATAGGTGGCAATCGACGAAACGACAAGAACGATCGCTCCGGCTATCGCCGCGGCGGATGCGGCTCTGTACTTCTTTTTCATAAATATCAAATCCTTTCTTAAAATAAATGTTAAATCGCTTAAATCATCCGTTATCCCGCGGGTCAAGAAATATTTTTTGTTCGGGGATCGGAATTTAACGTGTGCGGCGCGCCGCGAGTGAGTTATTTCCCGTATGATTTATATTTTCCAACAGCTGTTATTATCATTCTACAATGCTTATATAAACATTATATAACGTAATTATAAACTTTTTATAAACAAATCAAAATTTTTACGGAAACACTGATTTTTCTTGGTTATATAAAAATCCGACACGGGAATGTCGGATTTTTTGGGCTTTATCGTTTATATTTCCACGCCGCCGAGATAATATATCTTTTTATATCCGAGATGTTCAAGGCTTGTTTTCGCCTGAGAGCTTCTTTTGCCCGTGGTGCAGTAGACGATGACGCCGCGCTCTTTGTCGGGGATAAACCATCCCGCAATACCGTGTATATCGGTATAGCATACATTTATCGCGCCGTCAAGGTGGCTTTCGGCATATTCCGCGGGAGTACGCACATCGACAAGATACGCGCCCTCCGCCGCAAGTCTTTTTGCCTCGTCAAGGCTTATTTTTATCGCTTTTTCACATTCGACTTCATCCGGAACCTCGTTTATGTCGGAAACACAGACGGCCTTTTGGGCTGTTATCACAAATGCCGCCGCATCGTGGGGCGGGACGGTCAATGAGATATTTTCGCCCGAATCGATATCCGCATGAGCGATAAGATCACGGACCGAAAGGATTTTTCCGCCGAGCCCGAGCTCCGGATATTCCGCCGCCATATCAATCGCCGTTTCGCTTCTGTTAAGGAATACGACCGCTTTTTTGGGAGAATTGCGCTCACCGAGATCTTTCACCCATATTTCCCCGATAAGCGCGTCATTTTCGTCCCGGAATTCCTTTACCGCAAACGCCTGCAAACAGGCGGAATCCTGATTTATTGCGATAAGCTCTTTATTTTTCAGAATATCGAGAGTATCGGCGCTTATGCTTGTAAGATCGCAGCCGATGATAAGCGGCGTTGACATCATGCACCACATCGTAAAGTGCGTTCTGTCCTCCACGAGGCTCATTCCGTTGCCTATCTGCATCATGTCAAGATCGTTCACATGACCCGGACCGCAGTATTTTGCAAGCGGCTTTATATTGTCTATCTGATGCAGAACCGAGTCAAAGCGGGGAGCGATATCCGCGCCGGTTCTCCACGAATCCGCGACGTCGGGCGCCCATGCGCCGGGGAACTGCCAGCGGCATATGTTATACACAAGCTGTCTGCCGGTGCGTTTGCGTATATCCTCCACTATCCGTCCTATTTTTCCGTACTGCTCATACTCGTCAAGCCCCAGACGAACGCCGCCGCACCAGTCCACCTTTATAAAATCAAACCCGAATTCGTCGAGATACATATTGAGGTCGCGTTCCTCAAAGCCGTAAAGCCCGACATTTTTGCCGTTTTCCGCCTCTCCGTTGTAATAATGGCCGCAGGTGTTGTCGCCCGCCTCGGAATATATTCCCGCCTTTAAGCCGAGCTTGTGCGCATAGTCGGCAAGAACCTTTATTCCGTTGGGGAAACGCTCCTTGTGAAACATCAGTCTGCCGTCCTCGCCGCGTCCGCCGAAAAATCCGTCGTCGGTATTGCAGTATATGTATCCGTATTCGGCAAGCCCCGTATCGACAAGCGCGTCCATCTGCGCTTTTATACATTCCTCGCTTATGTTTGTAAAAAACCGGTTCCATGACGCCCATCCCATTATCGGGGTTTTTCTGTGTAAATCGTTGCTGCTCATAATTGTTTCTCCTTTCGGGGGGTGATATATTTGATTTGTTTTCTCAATAAATCCCAAGCCTTTCGCACAGCCTTAAAATTTTTGCGCCGGCGGGAAGCGCAAGAATATTTTCGCGGCTCAGTATTTTCATATAAAGCACAAGCGCGGCATATATTATCACCGCCGCAAGGATAGATACGCACACGGCGATGTTGTTGCTGCCGATAAGCGAAAGCACCGCTTCGTATATGCCGAAAGCCGCCGCGCCCATCAGAATGTTTGCCGCTGCCGGTTTGAGGATATATTTTTTAAATCCGATCTTTATGTCGATATTGCGCGAAAGGATGCGGAAGCATATCACAAAGGATATTACCTGACATACTATCGAGCTTATCGCCGCGCCGTATATGTTTACCGACGGGATCCGGATAAGGAGTATATTGAGTATTATCTTTGCCATGCATCCGAAAAAGAGTCCCGTCGCCGGAACGAATACCTTTCCCATACCCTGCAAAGAGCCCGACATGGTCTGATTGAGCGCCGTGAAGATAAGAGCGACCGCACTCAGCTGCAAAAGGCTTGCCCCGAGCTGCGCGTTGGGATAGAGAAGCTTGTATATGGGCTGCGCGAGAGCTATATATCCCGCCGCGCACGGGAGAACGAGAAGTATCGATATAAGGAAAGAATACGATACCTTGTCCGATGCCTCTTCCCTGTCGCCCACGGCAAGCGCTCCGGATATTGAGGGAACAAGAACGGTCGAAAACGCGATATTCAGCGCAAGCGGCATATTTATAAGAACGTCGCTTTTTGAAAGAAGTCCGGCAAGTCTTACGGCTTCCTCCGCGGCGGTGTTGCCCTTGTAGGTTTCAAGACCCAGAGCGACCGCCGTTTCTATTCCGCGCGTTATCGTGGCTGTGTCTATTACACGGTTTACCGCGGATATTACCGAGCCGAGAGAGATCGGTACCGAGATCATGAGAATACTTTTTATCATGTCAAGAGTCGATTTTGAAAGCTCCTCACCGGCGCATTTTGCGGCATTTTCCGAAAGTCCCCTTTTGCGCCTTGCATAAAATACGACGAGATAACCGAAGCTTATCACCGTCGCCACGGACGTCGCAAGATTTGCGCCCGCCGCCATTATTTCGGGGCTTTGTCCCACAAGCAGCCATACTATCGCGATTGTGACCGTGCTTTTGAAAAATTGCTCAAGCACCTGACTCATGCTTGTGGCTTTCATATTTTTCAGACCCACGAAATATCCCCTGATCACCGAGGAAACGCATACGAAAAATATCGACGGGGCAAGCGCGCGCAGAGTGTACTGTGCGCCGTCCATTTTTATGATGCGGCGCGCGATAAAATCCGCTCCGAAAAATAAAAACGCGGCGGAAACAAGACCTATTCCCGCAAAAAGAAAAAACGCGGTGCGGAATATTTTGTGCGCGCCTTTGTAATCATCGAGGGCGGCGCGCTCGGATACCATTTTGGCGATCGCGTTGGGTATGCCTATGGAAGATATCGCAAGTAAAAGCGTGTATATCTGAAAGCCGGCATTGTAAAAGCCGTTTCCCGCATCGCCGAAACCGCGTATATTCGTTATGACAAGACGGTATATCATTCCCAAAAGCTTTATGACTATCTGCGACATCAGAATTACAGCCACACTGCCCATAAAGCTGTGGGTCCTGTTTTCCTTTATATTTCTCATTTGTGTTCTCCTTATATATCTTGATTTCGGATAAATTTACAATATTAAAGCATTATATAGGTTATATTATAATGTTTTTTCCGGGGGCAATCAAGTGTTTTTTTATAATTTTTCCGGTTTGTAACAGATACGAAAGAAAAGTTTAATCTTTTTTGTGTAAATTGCAAAAAAACTATAGACAAATAACAATGTTTGAAGTATAATTATAATAGTATTA
>JAFLUR010000121.1 GCA_022508725.1 Oscillospiraceae bacterium | reverse complement strand
GGCCGAAGAGGCGCCCCTGCTAAGGGTGTAGGTCGGGAAACCGGCGCGAGGGTTCAAATCCCTCCTTCTCCGCCACCGCAGAACGGCTTAAAACCTTGCGTTTTAAGCCGTTTATTCTTTGCTTTCTAACATTTTTGCCCCGTTTTTCTAACACTTTCGCAATCAAATCCCGATCGTATCGGATAACGCTTTGATATTTTCGGACTTCGCAACATTGTGACGGTGGATATATATTCGCTCGGTCGTGCTTGTCTGTCCGTGACCCAACTGCGTCGTCACATCCGCAAGCGGTGTTCCGCTCTCGAATAACATACTCGCTACAGCGTGCCTGTAATCGTGTATTCTGCAATGCGGCAGCCCTATTTTGTCGGTCATTTTCTTTATGATTCTGTTTATGCTGTTCGGATTGTATATGCTTCCGTCCTCCTGCCGTATAACGTAATCATAATCGTATGATTTGTAGCAGTCCTTCAGCAAGCTTTTATTATGCTCCTGCAAGGCTTTTTCGGCTTTCAGCATATCCATGACCTTTTCGGGCAGCGGAACGGTTCTTATGCCGTTCTTGGTTTTGGGTGAGGTTATAATATCCAATACCTCTTTTTTGCTGCCTGTACGATTTTGACAAATATGTATTGTACCGTCGTCAAAATTGACGTTATCCCATGTCAGAGCCAACAGCTCGCCTTTTCTTGCTCCCGTGAACATTTCCAAGAACAGGAACAGACACATTTTGCTTTTCGTTTCCTCCGCATAGGTCAAAAGGGTTTTGATTTGCTCTGCGGTATATATTGTCGGTTCAAATTTTTTCGGCTCATACATCGGCATTCTGCTTCGCTCTATGAAATTATACTTTATCAAATCATTTTCCAAAGCATAACGAAAAGCCGATGATAATACGCCGCGAATATTCAATACCGCTTTTTGGCACAGACCGCCTTTATTGTCTGACCTCCCGTGTTCTTTCAGATAAACAAAATATCCCGTAAAATGTCTGCCCTTCAAATCGCTTAATTTGTAGCCTTTATCCGCGAAATAAGG
This sequence comes from Oscillospiraceae bacterium, assembly GCA_022508725.1. Taxonomy (GTDB): domain Bacteria; phylum Bacillota; class Clostridia; order UBA1381; family UBA1381; genus JAFLUR01. The sequence continues at coordinate 5,780 of JAFLUR010000121.1, read as the reverse complement.
CTTTATTTTACCGCTTACAACTTTGTTATACCCTTCCCAAGTCGACGGCTTTATAAGCGGCTTTGATTGTTTCAGCCACATATCAAGGTAATCTGTAAACAGCATATCGTTTGAAATGTAATCGTCATTGGAATACTTCAGCAATAACTCCTGCAAGGCTTTTTCGGCTTTCCGCTTATTGTTACCTTTTGCGTCTATATTCAAATTGACCCATATTTGTTTTCCGTCTTTGCGGAAGACGCCATAATATTTGCCGCTACGTACTTGTAAACTACCCTTCACTGTATTTTACTCTCCTTTCAACAAATCGGATAGTCCGCTATACTATAACCATTATAGCATAGCGGACTCCTGTTTTCAAGCCGATTTCAGATAATCTATAAGATATTGTTTCGGTATGATAATTTTTGCTCCGACGCGAATATGTTTGATTTTATTGCTTTTTATCAAATCATATATGGCGTTTTTACCGAGCGGCAATATCTCATATAAATCTTTTACGGTAAGCACTTCTTTGTATTGCTCCAACATAATATCATCCTCCCTTCAGAGTAATAATATATAATCAATAAACATTACTTGTCCAAAAGCCTTATCCCTTTGTATCCTCTGCTCTTGGAATTACGCCCCTTGTAATTTTTGAGGTCTCCGTATTTTGAAAAAGTATCTTTATTTACCGGACTCGCTCCTTTTTCTTCACAATACTCGCAATAACGGTTATATAAATCCGCCGATGAAATAAAGTCGTTCGGATTATCGGTTATATCTATACAATCACCGATAAATCCCCCAACGGTATTTTCTGTCATTTTATACCTGCCAAGCGCGTCTTTCATTTCCTGCGTAGGTGTAAGACAAGGATTATTCATGTATTCAAATGCGCCTTGAATAAGCCAAGTGAGTATGGCTGTTTTTGTGCTTTCCGTCTTTAACCTGTCTCCGAGGCTTGTGTCTCTGTTTGCGTCAAAGGTATTGTTAAAGGGAATAATCGCAAACCTTCTGAATACGGAAAATGCTTCCGCTGACGACGCATTTTTGACTTTTGGCAAACAATTTGTATCTATAAAGATACTGAACGTAGGTTCAAATTCATGTGTATTTTGACGGAGCTTTCTTGCCGATATTGTTCCGCCTCCGCATAATTTTTTTAATTTTGCTTCGTTAAGAACAGCGCCGCTGCCAACCTCCGAAGCGATTGCGATAAGTTTGCCTTCCAAAGCGGCAATAGCGGGATTTGCCGCATTGGCATCGGGATTATCCGAACCGGTAATAACCGTTATAGGCATTTCGCATACATATTCCGAAGTTAATGTATTGCGTATTGCATTAAGCAATGTCGATTTTCCGTTACTGCCGTTGCCAAGCAATATATGTACCTTTTGCTCTTTCGGATTACCGATTACAGCTGCACCGAATGCTTTTTGTAAATACGCGGCTTTTTCCCTGTCACCCGATGTAATGCTGTTGATAAAACTTTGCCAAGTATTATCGATATGATAATCGTAATAATCGACATCTGCCATTTTGGTTAAATAACAATCTTTATACATACTATGCGGATTTAATGTTTGAGTTTCAAAGTCGATAACTCCGTTTCGTACACATAGTATATGTTTGGCGGAATCAAGTAATTCAGAGTCAATATACAGCTTCGCTTTCAAAAGCTCTATAGCAGCATCAATCCGATTGTTGTTTCCGCTTTGCTTAGAAAATGCGTCATCAACATCGTAATCCGAATTTTCTTTGTAATAAATATCTCTGCATTTCATTTCTTCAATAACATATTTCTTTAATTTTTTGTCACTGCACATTTTCCATATCTTGCCGTTCCAATACAGAAAACCGTATTTTTCGACATAAATGAGTTTATCCCCAAACAATCTCATCAGAAAATCCGCATTTCCCGTATCGTTGGAAGGTGTCGGAGAAAATATATCTTCCGGATTAAGGATAGTGGGATAATTCCGGAATATATCTGTTTGTGTGTTCGTATAAGGAACTATTTGTCTGCCCATATAAGGAACAATATCATTTGATTGCTGTCTCACAGTATTGTCACAGGGTACGATACTTGTTGTTTCCGATTGATTATCCCGATTGCTTTCCGGTATCGGCTCTTCCTTACCGGTTTGTCCCGGGGAATTAGCCGGTGGTGGGTTTGATTCCTTTTCTTTGGAACGTTCGTAATCTTCAAGCATCTTCCACTTCTCTTCGATAGTATAGAACCTCATTGCGTCCCGTGACTTGTTTTCACCATAAGTTTCAGGCATCTCCGGTGGATTGTTTTTATTATAAAGACTAATAATTTCCTGTCGCTCGCTTAGACTATACTTACTATACGCCTTATTTAGCTCGTTTTCATCCCGGTACTTTGAATCAGAGATATTTCCCGAATCCGGCGGTGGGTTCGGCTCAAATTTTCCGAATCCGAAAAAAGTCTTAATTGTCGGTGGCGACTCTGAAGCAAAGTTATTCCCCGAATCTTGCGGCTGCGGCAGGGCAGCCGGTGGTGGTTGTGAGTTGTGTGCTTTCCAATTTCCAAACGCATTCATGTTCTCATTACACGGCCAATGGCTTTTGTGGTTATTATGAATATTATCTCGATGGTTATTCATAACAAAACCTCCTTTTTAAATAAATTTATAATCGCTGAATATGATTTTAATTAAACCATCTCAGTATATAAAATATTTTACTATAAAATAAGTGATAAGTTTATGGTTTATTTTGATTATTTTAAAAAAAATATGACCAATATATTGACAAATAATGCGCTTCATCATATAATATTTGGTAAAAGAATGATATTTGTAAAAAAGTACAGGAGTTTTAAGTATGATAAAATCTATTACAAAGGAATCATATAATGAAGAAAAAAACATTATCAATTACACATTTGGAATCCGGACAATTGATCAAGAGAAAACAATAGATTCGGATTATAATAATATAATTGAATATATCACAAAATATTCGTTGGAAAATTGTTGCGGATATATAGAACCAAAGTTTGTAGCAGCGTATGGAGCTATAAGTAAAGAGGAAATAGATGGTGATTTTTTAAATATACAATCATATCCCTACCACAACGATCCTGAATTGTATCTTTTTTACAGTATATTCTATAATCATGCTGTAATTTCCGCATACTATGCAGCTACTCACTTCAATAGAGAAACAAAAACGTTAAACAGTATTTTCGACTCCATGTACGATAAGAGTGAAAACAGTAATGAATATAAGCAATATAAAACCTTTTTTGATACGAATAAAGCACTTCCTAATATAGAAACCAAGTCTTATATACAACAATTAATTTATAATATGCCTTGTTTCCTTGGTCCTACAGAGAAAATTTGTAATAGCTATACAGATATTGTTATAAATTCAAAAGAATATAAAAGTAATTTTGATGAGAAAAAAATTTGCAACAGCTATGCAGATATTGTTATAAATTCAATCAAAAACGAAAGTAAATTCCATTCATCGCAAATGAAGCGTTTTATTCATAATTCCACTTGGACAAAAATGGATAATTTTAATGATTCTTTAATTTCTTTTGGAAATTCCTACTTTTCCAAATTAATTTATTTAAATAAACAAGAAGATTGCAAATATATTCAATCTCTCTATGAATTTGAGAGGTATTATAATATAGATTATATACAATTTATTATGGAGAATTACACGCATATATTAAATCAAGATTTTCATTTTAACCAAAAGGGCGAATTATTTAATAAATTATGCTATTTGGGCAGTTTGTTGCCTAATACATACAGCAGAAAATGCGTTATGGCAAATTTATTATCATCCGGAAATATAGATTCATTTTCAGACGACAATCGGAATATTGTGGCATCTAGAGTAATTAAAAAGCCCTCTGAAGAAACATCTCCGGAATGGTTGGCGCGGGCAAGAAAATTTTTGCTTCATCTTATTTACGTTGCATTTCCATTGATAGAAAAAACTGTATTTATTAATTTATATGAATATTTTAAATTATCGGGAAATAAGGATGATAATACCATTATCCCTTTAATGAAAGAAAACTTAGAATCATATATTAACGACAATGCCGAACTTATATCATATGATTTCCATTGTAATGATAAAAATAAAAAGGATAAATTATATTATTACATAAAAAATCTTCCGAAAAATTACATGATACCCAAAGAAATACTTGATATTAATCCAATTATACGCAAAATTAAAACTATGTATGAAAATAAAGTGTCAGACACCAATATAAAACCACAGGAATATAAAGTATTTGAGAATATATTCCGTTCAAAATTATTTTCAATTGATATTGACAAAGCAAAAAAGATGGATTTGATTCTTTTTTACAGATATTTAATAGATTTAATATATACATTTGACATGGATGTTAAATATAACCGAAGATTCTCTCTTGAATATTTTTCATATGATAAAATTACACATGATTTTCAAAAATTGATAGTTGATGCTTTTATGAATAAAGATTTAAAAATAAAATAATATATAAATCAGATAGCTTATATATCGTAGCAAGTATAGAGTGGCAGGTATGACAGGGGAAATATATACAGTTTTCATTAAGAAAAACAATATATAATGCCCGTCACACCTGTCCTTTTGCCCGTATTACGACCGTTTACGCAGTATCGGCAAAAAACTTGCCGTAAAATGTAAAATCTATCGTGCATATTGATAATCACGGAAATTCATGTTATAATAAATATAAATTTTCACAGAATGGAGAGATTGTTATGTCGAAAAAATATTCCGTTTCCGAAACAACCCGTGTTCAGCGCGAAAAAATCGCCAATGACGCATTGGCGATTTCAATCCTTGACGCGCCGGAACCGTCAAAGGATACGTTGGAGTTGGTTGACGAATATATAAAGGGTAACATGGAAATCGGTGATGTTCTGAAAAAGACGATTGAACAGTACAGGGTATCGATATGAGAGACCCGTATTTATATGAAGATGTTGACGTTTTAAGAAATCTTCTCAATATTAAAGACGAAAAGCAGCTTGAAACGGCAGAAAGCAATATTACTTATGTAAAGCTGTTTGATATAGATAAATTCGCGGAAAGCTGCACATTTGATACAGAACATTTAAAATTTCTGCACAGATATATTTTTGAAGATATTTATGAATGGGCGGGAAGTTTCCGTACAATTCCTATGGTAAAGGGCGAACGTGTTCTCGGCGGTGATACCGTAAGATACAGCCTTCCGGAGAATATAGCGGATGATCTGAAAAGTGCAATATCAAATCTGAATAATATTGATTGGTCTGTCCTCAGCATTGATGAAACAGCAAACGTCTTTGCAAGAACGATTGCGTCAATATGGCAGGTGCATCCGTTTCGTGAGGGTAATACCCGTTCGGTTATAACCTTTGCAACACAGTTTGCATATGCTCATGGGTTTGGCATGGATAAACAGCTGTTAAGAAAATCCGCAGGGTATGTTCGTGACGCTTTGGTTAAGGCTTCCGACGGTCAATATTCCGAATATCATTATTTATCCGATATATTCAAGGATTCCATACTTTCAGGATAATTTTGTATTTATTTGAATTTTATAGCAATATGTCAGCTATGACAGGAGAAATATATAGGGTTTTCGGTAAGAAATTTAATATATTTTGCCTGTCATACCCGGTATTTTATATTATTTTATAGAAATAGAAACTTTTGTATTATGTAATAAAATAACATAATATAACATCTCTGTAAGGAGGGATGCTATATGCAGACAGAATATACCGAACTTATAA
>JAFLUR010000120.1 GCA_022508725.1 Oscillospiraceae bacterium | reverse complement strand
AATAGACACGACTCTTACAAGAGCAAAAGAGGTACGGTCTATGGCGGAGAAAATGATCACGCTTGGTAAGACAAACACATTACATTCTCGCCGCCGCGCGCTTGAATATATCACAAAGGAAGCCGTTGTGGCAAAGGTATTCTCGGAGATCGCTCCGAAATACGCCGACAGAAACGGCGGATATACAAGAATATTGAAAACAGGTCCGAGACGCGGCGATTCCGCGCCGATGGCCATTATAGAATTGGTCTGAAAATATTAAGGAAATACCTGATAAATCAATATCAAAAAATAATTTAGCTATCCGCAGCAAAAAACAGTGCGAATGCGTGCGCTTGCGCGCAAGGTTGGTCGTAAAACTCCGTTTTACCGCCCGCCCGTGCAGCCTGAAACAGCGTATATTTTTTCGTAAATTATTTTTTGGTTACCTTTAAACCGGTGTTTTCTTAAAAAAGGTTATAAATTATCCGCCGATGATTTATAGCCTTTTTTTGTTTGCGCCGGATTTTCCGCACAGAAAATTCCTAAAAAAACCGGTGAAGAATTATGTAAATTTTTGAATAATATCAAATATAAAAATACATAATAAAACTGTAATTCAAGCCGAAAATAAAAAATACAGGAGGATTTTGAAATATGAAGGCAACAGGCATTGTAAGAAGAATAGATGACTTGGGAAGAGTTGTCATTCCCAAGGAGATCAGGCGCACCATGCGTATAAGAGAGGGTGATCCGCTTGAGATCTATACCGAAAAGGACGGAGAGGTAATATTCAAAAAATATTCTCCGATAGGCGAGCTCGGCGATTTTGCCGCTCAGTATGCCGAAACACTCGCAAAGACAAGCGGATACGGAGCCTGCATAACCGATAAGGATATGATAATAGCAGTATCGGGTGTTCCGAAGAAGGAGCTTATCGAAAAGAGAGTAAGCAGTGATATCGAGAATGTTATGACAGAGAAAAGAACATTTTCAAATGAGTCGGGAAAGAAAATGGCCGTTGCGGACGGAGTGGATAAGTATTTTGCCGGCGTTATCGTGCCTATTATATCGGAGGGCGACAGCATAGGCTCTGTTATTTTTGTATCGCAGGATAATGACAGAATGGGCGAGGTCGAAAACAAGCTTGCACAGTCGGCGGCAGGATTTTTGGGAAAACACATGGAAAGCTGACAGACGGCTCAATTCCGCATACGGAATTGAGCCGTTTATCTTTGAAATAAAAAAAAGCCCCCTCACCGTGGGAGCGGGGGGAGTTTTCGCCGGTTTATTCGGAATATGCAGGCTCGGAATCGGAAAGGGTAAGAATGATATTGAGATTTCCGTTTAGGCATCTCAATTCGTCCAGAAAATCCTTCTGCGGCATATCCTCGTTGAATGTTATATCGAATATCACCTCAAACAGCGCGCCGAATTCGCGCGTTTTTACCTTTTTCATTATCCATGAGCGGGTATATTTGTCAAGAACCTTATCGAACAGACCCGGATAATTCAAATCCTCCGGGACGGTTATTTTAAGAATCATATTCTTATTATTGTTTTTGCCGAATTTGATGCTTTGCAGTATCACCATTACAATACCGAGGAATACCGAGAATACGGCGGCATAGAAGATATATCCCAAACCGCAGGCAAGACCCACCGCGACCGAAAAGAATATATATGAGATATCCTTGGGATTGCCGGGCGCGCTTCTGAAACGTATGAGACTGAACGCTCCGGCAAGGCTGAACGCACTTGCGACGCTGTTTCCCACAAGCAGTATTATGACAGAGATAATACAGGGTATCATGATAAGCGATACGGTAAAATCGGATGACCGACATTCCCTGCGGTGGGTAAAGATGTAAATTCCGCTTACAAACAAGCCGAGAAGCGCCGACATTCCGAGCACACAGAGCAGATTTGTTACGGTTATGTTTTGTACAGCCGTTTGCGATAATATATTATTCAAAGAATTCATAATAAAAAAACCTCCTTAAAAATTAGCCGCCGTTTTTTCCGTGCGGCTCATGCAATATTGTTTGTATTCCGTTCCGTATTTTGAAAAGCTTGTCGGATATATTTTCAGTTCCGACAATATTTTCGCCGTCCGCGTATCCATACTGCCGGAGAATTTGACCTCCATGAGATATTGATCCTGCCCGAGCAATTGACTGCCGTAGCAGCCCGACATAAGCGATACGTCGGTGCGCCGCGTGGTTATCCGGCTGTCAAAGGTGATACGCAGATCGGGATTTTTTTTACCGAAAAGCGCGGTTCTTGTATACGCAATGTATGCGGCGGGGCGCACGGGATTGATTTTGAGAAAATAATCTATCTCGTTTAAAACCTGCCTTGTTATATAATCGTTCGCCTCGGGTTTTATTCCCTTTTGCACAAAATCAAGCGCATCGCCGAGCGTAAGAACGGCGCGCCGTTTGTTTACCGTACCTCCGATTTTCTTTTTCAGTTCGAGAAATACCCTGTCCGTGTCATTCTCCGGGACGGAATAGCTTCGCATTCTCAATTTTTCCTTATAATACGGCTTTGAAAGAGAGCGGCGTATCACACTGCTGTCGGGGGTATCGTAGTAAACATTGTATATTTTATAGCAGCCTTCCTTTGTGCAGTATTCGTCTTTTTTCGTATATTCTTCAAGACGCGGCATCAGCTTCTCAAACTGCCGTGACGATATAATGAATTTTTTTTCGCATCGTTTGAATGTATTGATCATTTGGGACATTCCTTTCGATTATATTCTTTGTTTGTTCGTTTTTCAGTATATCACAAAAAAAACCAAAGTCAACAGGTTTCACAGAAAGGTCAGAAAAAACACAGAAAATTCATCTCAAAAAAATCCGCGATAAAAAAATTTTTGAAAAAAATGTTGTAATAATGCCGGATTTATTGTATAATATATCCCGTATACAAAATATTTTCGCAAACAATAACAGGAGGATAAAATGGAAAACACAGAAAATATGAACGGTGAAGCAAAGCTCTCCGAGCTTTTGCAGATAAGACGGGATAAGCTTACCGAGCTTCAAGAGGTGGGAAGAGATCCGTTTAAAATAACCGAGTTTAAAATAACTCATACATCATCGCAAATAAAGGATAATTATACGATTGAGGAGCATGAACTGACAAAGCGCGGCTCGGAGGAGGTTGAGATAATACAGGCGCATATATCGCACCTTAACGGCAGGAATGTTACCGTTGCGGGACGAATAATGTCCAAAAGAGGAATGGGTAAGGTTGGGTTTGTGCATATAGCCGATACGGACGGACTTTTGCAGCTTTTTGTCAAAAAGGATATCCTCGGCGAGGAGGAATACAATTATTTCAAAAAGCTTGATATAGGCGATATTATAGGCGCGGCGGGAGAGGTGTTCACAACACAGACGGGCGAGATATCGATAAGAGTAAGCGAAATTACTCTGCTTTCAAAGTCGCTTCTGCCGCTGCCGGAAAAATTTCACGGCATGACCGATACCGATCTCCGCTATCGCCGGAGATATATCGATCTTATCATGAACAGAGATGTCAAAAAGACATTTGTCAACAGATCGAAAATCATAGCCTCGATACGCGGCTATCTTAACGGACAGGGATTTCTGGAGGTCGAAACACCTATGCTTGTTTCAAACGCCGGCGGCGCGGCGGCACGTCCGTTTGAAACGCATTTCAACGCTCTTGACGAGGATTTTAAGCTCCGTATATCTCTTGAGCTTTATTTAAAGCGTCTTATAGTCGGCGGATTTGACCGTGTTTACGAGATAGGCAGAGTATTCAGAAACGAAGGTCTCGATACGCGTCACAACCCCGAATTTACCCTTATGGAGCTGTATCAGGCATATACCGATTATCACGGTATGATGGACCTTACCGAGAATATGTACCGTCATGTGGCCCGGGAGGTCCTCGGCACGACAAAGATAGTATACAACGGCATAGAGATGGATCTGGGAAAGCCGTTTGAGAGAATAACGATGGTTGAGGCTGTAAAGAAGTATGCCGATGTGGATTTCGGTGAGATAAAGACTCTTGAAGAGGCACGCGCGGCGGCGGATGCGCATAATGTGGAATATGAGCAAAGGCATAAAAAGGGAGATATTCTGAATTTGTTCTTTGAACGGTTTGTCGAGGAGCATCTTGTTCAGCCTACATTTGTCATGGACCATCCGGTTGAGATATCTCCGCTTACAAAGAAAAAGCCGGATGATCCCGATTATGTGGAGCGTTTTGAATTTTTCATGAACGGCTGGGAAATGGCGAATGCATATTCGGAGCTTAACGACCCGATCGATCAGAGAGAACGTTTTAAGGCGCAGGAGGCCCTGCTTGCACAGGGTGATGAGGAGGCAAATACCACGGACGAGGACTTTATGCGTGCGCTTGAGATCGGTATGCCACCCACGGGAGGCATCGGTTTCGGTATTGACCGCATGTGTATGCTGCTCACCGACTCCCCCGCTATAAGGGATGTACTGTTATTCCCGACAATGAAGCCGTTAGAGCAGTAAGAGGTTTAAAAAGTGAGTGTTTATGCGAGTTTGGAAGGATTATTGAATGTATCTGTTACACCAAACTACACCACTGCTACACCAATTTGTGAATGAAGGGCGCCAATAACTTAAACAGGCAAAGACTATGGATATATGTTCATAGTCTTTTTCTTATGCAATAATATATTATTCAAAGCAGATATTCCCTAAAAGCATCTGCTTTTTTTTCATACAAAAATTTAGAAAGGAACAATCAGCTATGGCGGTATTCAGAGTTGAAAAGACAAAAGATTTTACCGTAATGTCTAATCATCATTTGCGGAATAGAACTTTATCCTTGTGTGCAAAGGGTTTGTTATCGCTTATACTTAGTCTACCAGAGGAATGAGATTACGATATTATATCACAGGTGCGTTGTCAAGGTAGACAGTAGTATTTTCTACGAAAATTTCCAACGCTCCACCTTGACAAGGGAAGTATTTTCTTGATTTCGGTAAATGTGTCACACATCATTGACTTCTATACAATAAGAATATATTAGAATTAGTTGTATATATTGAAAATCTTGCAAAAATATGATATAATAAAATATCATATTAAATACGAGGTGACAACGATGCAACCTACTAATATACTATCAGCTTATCAAGGCTGTATGGCTTTTAAAAATAAAAAAGTCGACACAAATAAAAAAATTAATAACTATTTTACTTTAAAGGAAGTTGAGGTCCAAACTCTCTCTAAATTCTATGAACTTTTGAAAAAGTCTAATTGTGAATTTGAATTGTTTGACGGATATTACATAGGTTATACAATAAAACAGATAAGTAAAGAGTTTGATTTGCTTAGATTCAGTGATAAATTAGTAATTGATATAGAGCTCAAAAGTCATTTAGATAATGATGAAAAGATTGAAAAAATCACAAAGCAAATGAGTCAGAATTACTATTATTTGAGATTTTTAGGCAAAATGGTGTCTATATACACATTCGTAGAAGATGATGGTTTATATAAATATAATGTAGATACTAATAAATGTTATTTGGTAGACATAAAAGAATTAGTTACGGAATTATCCACACAAACAATCAACGACAAACTAAATCCTGATGATCTGTTTGTTCCGAGTAACTACTTAATCTCTCCATTCAATAACACAGACAAATTTATAAATGAAGAATATTTTTTAACAGACAATCAACAGGCAATAAAAAAACAAGTATTAGAAGTCATAAACAACAATCAAATGAAATTTTTCTGTGTGTCCGCAAATGCTGGCACAGGTAAAACCCTTATGTTATATGACATTGCAAAAACGATTTATGCTGAACACGGAAAATCAGCTGCATTGATTTTTCATTGCGGTAAATTAAATGAAGGTCATCTTACATTAAACACCTGCCACAGGTGGAATATACACCGTATTGCTGATGTTAATGGTCAATCGGTAGAAAAATTAATACATGATAAGCTTAAAGTTATACTCTTTGATGAAACACAACGTATTAGAACATCCCAACTCAATCTAATAATTAATAAAGCGATAGAATTACATATTCCTATTGTCTTTTGTTATGACAAAAAACAATTCCTTAATGATGGAGAAACTCTGGATTTATATGAATATGTAAATGAAAAATTTAATATGATTCAATCAATAAGAAGAGAATTAAAAGGCAAAATTCGAACAAATAAAGAAATGGCCTCTTTCATCAAAAATTTACTAAAAATAGGAGAAAGCAATGCCGATCTTAATTATGATGCAATTTCTGTAGATTACTTTGATTCTGTTGATGATGTAAGAGAATATATTGATTATTTAGAGACTAATCAAAATTGGAAAGCTATAACATATACGACCTCTCAATATGATGTAAACCGGTTGTCGTATCTTTCAAATATATGTCTATCAACTGCACATGATGTAATAGGACAAGAATTTGATAAGGTTGTTTTTGTTATGGATGAAAATTTTAAATATGACGAGGAAGGCAAGCTTCTTGCAAGGGGAAGTTATTATAGCGCGGAAGGAATGTTGTATCAAATAGTTACAAGGGTTATAAATCAACTAAAAATAGTAGTATTAGATAACCCTGATTTATATTGCAAGATATTGGAAATCAAAACTATGAATGAATAACATTAGATTATTGAAGCAAGAAAACAATTGCTGGCAAAATTACTTTATTGACAATATAATTCTTCGCACAAGCAGAAACATTCAGACAAATTTTGTTGTTAGAATAATAAAATGATATTAAAAATTTTGATAGATATATAATTTCACTGGACAAAGAGGACATGTGTGTGGTATAATTATACTTGTATTGAGCATGTTCTCTTTTCATTACGAAAGGAGAAA
>JAFLUR010000012.1 GCA_022508725.1 Oscillospiraceae bacterium | reverse complement strand
TGCTTGACGCCGAAACTCTCGAGGTTTTGGCAACATCGGACAGCGCCAAAAGCCGGAACCATGAGACAAGCGACAATATAATTGCGGCAATGACGGGAGTATGCGGAAATATCGTCAATTCGGAGCTTAATTACATGGATTATGCCGTTCCGATAAAAAAGGGCGGAGAGGTTGCGTATATTTTATATGTAAAGGATACAAAGGATGAGCTCAACGGCATAATGCAGAATATATTTTATCTTATGATGCAGGCGCTGCTGTTCGGCGTGGTTTTTGCGGTGCTTATAGGTTATCTTCTTTCGAGAACAATAACGGTTCCGATCATCAATCTTATAAAAAGAGCCGAACGCATGGCGGCGGGAAAGACGGATAAAGCCGAGCCGGCATATGCGGACGATGAGATAGGACGGCTCGGAAAGACCTTTTATGCAATGTCGTCCACACTTACGAACAGCCTTAAGGAAATAAGCGGCGAAAAGGCAAAAATGGAAGAAATTTTCCGAAATATTACCGACGGTATCCTTGCTTTCGACACCGACGGATATGTAATACACGGAAACACCGAGGCTCAGAGAATATTCGGTGTGTATGATTTTGAAGGCATGGAATTTGATGAGATATTCAAGGACGCCGACTCGAAAATAACGATCGGAGATCTGCTGTATATAGACTGGGAATATCCCGTTGAAAGGACCATGACGACCGCGGACGGAAGGCTTCTGAAAATGAATTTCGCATCATTTAACAACAATGATACGATAGACGGTGTTGTGGCGGTTATACATGATATTACCAAACAGCAGGAGCTGGAGCTGTCAAGACGCGAATTTGTGGCAAATGTATCTCATGAGCTGAGAACGCCGCTTACGACCATAAAATCATATACCGAAACGCTGCTCGATATGTCTGTGGACGGAAAGACACAGGAAAAGTTTCTGTCGGTCATAGAAAGCGAGGCGGACAGAATGACGAGAATTGTAAAGGATCTTCTGACTCTTTCGCAGCTTGACTCATCGGCGGACGTTCAAATGAACAGCGATAAGATAGATGTTAATCAATTACTGGAGCGGATAGTGCAGAATATAAGCATAAACGCGGAAAACAAAGGGCAGACTCTCACATATAAATCCATCTCCGACACGCCTGCCGTAACCGGAAACAGGGACAGACTCGAACAGGTTATCATCAATATAATAAGCAATGCCATAAAATACACTCCGGAGGGCGGAAATATAGAGGTGTATTCCGGAGCCCTTTACAATGATGTGTATATAAAGGTGGTTGATAACGGAATAGGAATACCCGAGGAAAATATGCCGCATATATTTGAAAGATTTTACAGAGTGGATAAGGCAAGATCGAGAGAAACGGGCGGAACGGGACTCGGACTTGCCATTGCAAAGCAGATCATCGAGTCATTCGGAGGAAATATAAAAATTACAAGCGAATATAATAAAGGTACGGAGGTAATCATATCCGTTCCGGTTTGATTTCGTGTGATTTTTTCTGAGGAAAAGAGGGAAAATACAGCATAAAACTGCGGATTTTTGAATATAAACGGAATTTTTACGATATTGGTTTAATAATGTTATACGCTTTTAAATTTCCTGTAATTGTTTTGTAATAATTATTGTGGTATAATATAATCAAGAAATATTGTGAAGCGGGTCTTTGCGGTATTTCATAAATTGATTGTATCGATATTTATCGGAATTGCATAAAGCGGAATATCCGCATGACTTTTCGGGAGGGATTATTTATGATGAAAAAGCTTTTGACAGCGGTATTGATCGCGTCGGCGGTTATCATGACGGCGGTCCCCGTATCATATGCTTCATACGGTCCGTCCATGCCGTCGGAAATACATACGAATTCACAGGGACTTATTTATATAAAGAAACCGGAATCATGCAGCGCGTCCACATCGGATAAAACCTATACCATATCCGCGGTCGGTACGCCGGGCACCGTGGTGAGCGTATATAAATATAATGCGTCCTCGGGTCTGTACATACTTGTTAAGGATGACGTTGTTATCGGATCGAGCGGACTGTACAGCATGGTGGTCGATTTGGATGACAATTCAAACAGCTTCAGAGTGTATGCGCAGAACGGATATTCGAACCAGACAGTAAATATTGAAATAAATAAAATAAAGCAGAGCACGATAAATAAGCTGAAGGGCATTTCGGTCACCATACGCGATTTCTTTAATTGATAATTTTTATCGCAAAATGAAATGTATGACGTGATGTATTACGGTTGTCGGCGATCGGAATATGCAAATATATTCCGGCGCCGGACCGGTCGGGAGCTGCCCTTTCGCATATGCGAGCCGGATTGACAAACGGAGGATTTCTGATGAATTGGGTTTGGAACAAAGTTTCGATGAACGGAAAAGAGCGTCTCAAGTCAATGCTTTTGGGATTTCTTGTTATATGCAGTCTTGTGCTCGGAGGTAAAATATGGACACAAAAGAAATTATGGCCCGACGGCTATAATTTTTTTTATAGCATAAAAAAATCGCCCATAGTTCGCAGACTGACCGACAGAAAGGCGTCGCCATACACAAAAACGCATATTGCGCTGCCCGACAGAATTATAATAAATACGGGATATCAGACAACAAGATTTTTGCTTAATTCCACACACGAACAATTTAAAATGGCGAATGATATCGCATATGAAGCGTTGGCGGCGGCATTTTCGGCGGACTCTAAAAATATATCCGAGGCAAGCAGTGACGAATGGTATAATACTCTTACGTCGCGTTCGGTGTATCTCAGCTATGACATTAACTATTCGTCGGATATTATGCCGGAATTTTTCGGATGCTCCGGCTCGGCGATATCGGGATTTACCGATATTATATCGGACGTTGTTATTTCTGGCGGAGATATGGGAGTGTCGGTGATTTTTAAAAACGGAAGCAGCAACAGATATTACAGAGTAAATGCCGTCGATTTCGACAGGAGCGGGATCGATGAGCTTATAGTTTATTTTCAGGATAAATTTGATGAAAACGATACAAGCTCGTCAACAATAATAAATTATTCCTTTGATCTGCTTTTTGATAAGGCAAAAGAGTCGCAGAGGGTCATAATATCGCCTATGGTCCCCATATTCAACAATCCGGTGGAATATGAAACAATAAATTCGGAAAATCCGACGGCGCGTTCCGACGGCACGCATAACTCCCAGACAGTAAAGGAGCTGCTTGATATATTCGATATAAATTCAAATACAATGCGGAAATATACGGAGGCGGACGGGACGTCGGTTTTTGTTGAAAATGATATGATCCTAAAGCTTTCTCCCGGAGGTTATCTGACGTATACATCAAAAAATCCGCAGAGAAGTATTTTAAAAAGAAATGCCGGTTCGGTATATGACGCTGTTTCCATGGTTTCCGAATTTACAGACAGGATAAACGATATTTCGGGTTCAAATAAGGATTTGTATATAAGCTCCGATCTTACCGATATGGATTACGCGAAATCGAAAATCACGTTTGATTATATAGTCAACGGTATTCCCGTAACAATGACCGAAACGGAACACGCCGTCGAGGTTTTTGTTGAAAACGGATATATAACGGAATATCGTCAAATACTCAGAAGATACGAAAATACATCGGTTATCACAAGCACGCCCATGTATATATCGGCGATCGACTCCGTTTCGGATAACGGAAGCGAAAATAAATATACCGTGGTTGAAAAAATGTATGTATCGTATTTCGATGATCTGAGTATCGGGGAAAAGACAGCGGATTGGAGGCTGATAACAAGTGAACTGGAGCGAAGCTAAGAGTATACTTATAGTATTTTTCCTTGTTATAAACATGGTTTTTCTCGGTATCCTAATCGAATCGGACAGAAATAAATATAACGTAAATGCCGATATTATGAAAGCGTCGGTCGATATTCTGAATAAAGCGCAGATAACGATAGGGGAGGATATTATCCCGAAGAAAAATCCGAAAATGAAGTATGCCGAAGCGTATAATATCATTGAGGATAATATGATTTTTGCGAAGTCGCTTATAGGCGGCGACGCGTATGAAGCGGAGGGTAAATATATATCCCCGGCGGGAGAGGCTGTTATCGACGGGGATTTTTTCAGCGCCGTTTATTATGATAAGGACTATTTTGATATTGCGGGAATTTATGATATTGAAAATAAGATACAGGCTGTTTTTAAAAAGCTTGATTTCGATGACATGGGAAATTATGAGACGGAGTATGAAGAAACGGAAAACGGCGGCAGGATAACAATAAAGAATATTATCGAAGCGAAACCGTTTTTTGATTCCCGGATAGAAATTTCAATGACCGGTCAAAGCGTTGAAAAAATAAGCGGTGTATGGTTTGTGAGTGACCCGGATATGATCTCGAATATGACCGAAACAAAAAGCATCACGGGAGTGCTGATCGATTTTAAAAATATGTATGACGGAGAACTTCCCGTGCGGATAACCGGACTGAATATAGGCTATTACAAGGGCAAGCCCGAAACATATCACAAATCATTTGTACTTATACCCGTGTGGTGTATCGAAACCTCGGACGGCGGAGTATATTATATGGATACAAGAAGAACACGGTAGATATCCGGGCAAAGACGTCTTGAAAGGCACGACCGGCAGCGGCATCCCGAAAGTCGGACCGAAAATCAAACGATCGGGAGGTCGTTTTTTTGTTCGGCGAATTTACCGGTTGACGGGTGCATGAATGCGGCATCGTGAACTGTCAATTCATCGAATACACCGGTTGACGGGCATCCGACAGATGTGAAGTTTTCATTAAGAGTCTGTTTGGTATTCCTCCAATCGTCGGATTTTTGAGTGGATTTTTCTGCCGGCAAAGTCCGAAATTTGCGGTAATACTCTGTGCATTTCAAAAATTCCGGGCAAAGCCGGAGGGGAAATATGCCGAAAAGATGACGACTGGAGGATGTCAAACAAGCTCTGAAAGATTTGAACGAGGTGTTATTATGCGTATTCCGGACACAGACGGAAATTTGACGATCGCACAGGTTTGCGGCTTGCTTTCCGTTTCCGAAGCCACGGTAAAAAACTGGATCAGGCTTGGGAAGCTGGAAACAAATCCCGACGGCGAAACATTTGACAAAGCATATATGGAAAAAATCTCCGGAGAAATCAAAAGCGGCAAGGATGGTCGTTTAAAAAGCCGCCGGAACAAAAAAAGCGTAAGCGGCAAGGCTCTTTATAAGGATTATATCAAGAATGAAAACAATCGGGAGATCGTTGAAAAAATATTAGGCTCCCATGAGCAGATCACGGAAGATGAATTGAGAGTTATACTCGCCTGTTTTGCAATCCGGCTTTACAGGCAAAGCGGCGGGGGTACGGTTTCGGAAAACGCTTTATTTCAAAATCGGGAGATATCCGATTGTAATGTTTTTAACGATTTGATCGCGGACCTGCTCGGCAATATCGATATGACCGGATTTGACCCGACAAATATCCGTTCCGCTTTGGAATATCAAATCCGGTTTGTTCCGTCGGAGGATACATTGGGCTTTGTTTATATTTCGCTGAGAGACTTGGGAAACCGCAAGCAAACGGGCGCGTATTATACGCCGGCAAACGCGGTAAATACTCTTATCGGCAATTTAAAGGAATGTATTGACATAGGGAATAAAACCATATGCGATCCTTGCTGCGGCAGCGGTAATTTCCTTATAGGTCTTGTCGGCGGCGGAGCAAGCGTAAATAATCTGTACGGTCGGGATACGGATGAAATAAGCATTTGCATTGCGCGTATCAATATGTTTTTGCTTGACAACAGTATCGGCAAAAAGAGGCTGTATTCTCAATTTGTCTGCGGCAATACCCTTTCAAACGCTTTTTCTCAAAAATTTTCCGTTGTGCTTGGAAATCCGCCGTGGGGATACAATTTCGGCAAAGAAGAAATAACGTATCTTACGGCGAATTATATCACTGCAAAAAGCAAAGGCACGGAATCGTATGATTTGTTTGTTGAAAAGGGATTGTCAATGCTTGAAGAAAACGGTTATCTGGCATATGTGCTGCCCGAGGCGATTTTGAGTGTGGCTTCCCATAAAAAAGCAAGGGAATTGATGGTAAAAAACACGGCGTTTAAATTTGTGTGCCGCTTGGGAAACGCTTTTTCGGGAGTGTGGTGTCCTGCCGTTATTTTGGGATTGCAGACCGGTCATAAGGGGCAGACAAAGCATTGCGGAGTCGAATGGGGAGATAAAAAATTCATCATAAAAGAAAACAGAGAGATCGACGCGTCTTTATTTTCTTTTAATATGAATGATGAGGAATACGATTGTCTGCGCGCGATCGGATCGGTGAAAAACGCCGGATATCTTGCGGGTAACGCCGAATTCGCTTTGGGTATCGTTACCGGCAATAATAAAAAGTACATTAAAGACACAAAATCGGAGGGAACCGAAATCGTTCTCAAAGGCAGCG
This sequence comes from Oscillospiraceae bacterium, assembly GCA_022508725.1. Taxonomy (GTDB): domain Bacteria; phylum Bacillota; class Clostridia; order UBA1381; family UBA1381; genus JAFLUR01. The sequence goes on along the minus strand of JAFLUR010000012.1, from coordinate 9,675 downwards.
ATGTTTACAGATATGCGATAAAGGATACGAACAATCATATACGTTTTACACCGGAGAATTTTCAGCAGACGGCGCCGGCCGGGATATACCGCGCAAAGGAAAAGCTGTTATACAGGTTTATTTCCGAGCTTCCAGTGTTCGCATACGATGATAAACAGACGCTTTCTCTGAACAGCTGCAATATTTTAATACCGCAAATCAAAGGTATGGATATAAAATATGTATTGGCAATTTTGAATTCCCGCGCGGCGGCTTATTTTATAAGCAAGAAATACAATTCCGTCAAGCTGCTGCGCTCTCATATCGAATCATTGCCGATACCTGCGGTAAGCGCGGAAAAACAAAGCGAGATAATAAAAAAGGCGGACCGCATAATGAATTCAAACGAAAGTATTATCGATCTGTATGAAGAGCTGGATGATGAAATCATGAATATCTATTCTCTGTCGGAAAGGCAGAAAGAAACCGTCCGGACCGCGTTAGCGGGAAAGAATTTGTTTTTTGATTGCCTTTAAATCGGTGTTTCCTAAACAAATTGCCGCACATGACCGGCAAATATACCCGTATCATCGACAAACCTTACAAAAATACCGGGAAATTTATCAAACAGCTTGAAATGAACCGTTCTTTGTGCTATAATTAAAATGATATTATGTGTTGAAAGGAAGAATATTATTATGGAAAACAACAGATTTGAATTGAGTAAAAATCTTGCGCAGATGCTCAAGGGCGGCGTGATTATGGACGTTACCACACCCGAACAGGCAAAAATCGCCGAGGAAGCGGGAGCATGCGCGGTAATGGCTCTTGAAAGGATCCCTGCCGATATTCGTGCGGCGGGCGGTGTGTCGCGTATGAGCGATCCGAAAATGATCCGCGGCATACAAGAGGCGGTTTCAATTCCTGTTATGGCAAAGGTAAGAATAGGCCATTTTGCCGAGGCGCAGATACTGCAAGCCATCGAAATAGATTATATAGATGAAAGCGAGGTTCTTTCTCCCGCCGATGACAAATATCATATAGACAAAACGAAATTCGACGTTCCGTTCGTATGCGGAGCAAAGGATCTGGGCGAGGCTCTCAGACGCATTAACGAGGGAGCGGCTATGATAAGAACGAAGGGTGAGCCCGGCACGGGAGATATTGTTCAGGCGGTAAGACATATGCGAATGATGCAGAGCGAAATAAGACGCCTTACATCGCTTTCGGAGGACGAGTTGTTTGACGCGGCGAAAAATCTTCAGGTCCCGTACGATCTGGTAAAATACGTTCATGAAAACGGAAAGCTTCCCGTTGTAAACTTTGCGGCGGGCGGCGTTGCGACACCTGCCGACGCGTCTTTGATGATGCAGCTCGGCGCCGAGGGCGTATTTGTCGGCTCGGGCATATTCAAATCGGGAAATCCCGAGAAGAGAGCGGCGGCAATAGTAAAGGCGGTTACAAATTACACGGACGCCAAGCTTATCGCGGAGCTGTCGGAAGATCTCGGCGAGGCAATGGTGGGTATAAATGAAAACGAAATCAGTCTGCTTATGGCTGAAAGAGGAAAATGATCCGAATACAATTTTGAAAGGAATCAATGATCGGTAATGAAAATCACGGTTGCGGTATCGGCGGTTCAGGGCGCATTCATTGAACATGAGAAAATGCTCGAATCGCTCGGCGCGGAATGTTTTGAATTAAGAAAGAAAAGCGATCTCGAAAGACCGTTTGACGCTTTGGTTCTTCCGGGCGGCGAAAGCACGGTTATGGGAAAGCTTCTCTTTGAGCTTGATATGTTTGATACGCTGAAACGAAAAATCGAGGACGGTATGCCCGTTTTCGGAACGTGCGCGGGACTTATACTCCTGTCAAAAAGCATTTCAAACGACAGTGCGAATTATTTTGCAACAATGGATATCACCACAAAAAGAAATGCCTACGGCAGACAGCTCGGAAGCTTTCATACAACGGCGGATTTCAAAGGTATCGGAGATATTCCCATGACCTTTATACGGGCGCCGTATATAGAAAGCGCAGGAGAAGGTGTTGAAATTCTTTCCGTTGTTGACGGGAATATCGTTGCGGCAAGACAGGGCAATCAGCTTGTAACGGCATTTCATCCGGAAGTGCTTGAGGATACGTCGGTTCACAAATATTTTCTCGAAATAACCGAAAATTATCTGAAAAACAAGTAACCGATACGGAGTCATAAAAAGACTCCGTATGTTTGTTTTCGTATGCGGAAAGACGCAAACCGCATACTTTATTTTACGGACGCAGCGAAACTGCGGCAGGGAGGATTTTTTATGATAAATATAATGTGCTACGGAGATTCGAACACATGGGGGCATAACCCGGCAAACTGTATGCGATTTGATGAAAATACAAGATGGACGGGACGTCTTGCCGTGATGCTCGGCGACGGTTTCAGAGTCATGGAGGAGGGCTTATGCGGAAGAACGACGGTTTTTAACGACGGTTATTCGACAGGCAGGAACGGACTTGCCGGGTTTATCCCGTGTATGCAGTCCAATCAGCCGCTTGACTTGATAATTATTATGCTCGGAACCAACGATTTGAGAAGAGAATTTAATATTCTTCCGAAGGAAGTCGCAAGAGGTGTGCGTGAAATAGCCCGCACGGCGTTGAATCCGATGTATAACGAACTCTATCCCCCCGCAAAGCTGCTTATCATATCACCCATTCATATAGACGAAAGCGTTATGTACGGCTTTTTTGACGAGATGTTCGGCGAGGAGTCGATCGTAAAATCAAAGGGATTGGCTGCGGCTTTGGAAAATACGGCGAGGGAAGTCGGAGCATATTTTCTTGACGCGGCAGAGACCGCAAAAGCGTCGGAGCTTGACGGTATACACATGGACGAGAGATCGCATAAAGCTCTTGCCGAGGCGGTATATGTTAAGGTTAAAGAGATTTTCGGGATAAAATAAAGGCGGTGAGCTGTGTGGAAAATTTGAAATTCAGCGGATATCTGCTTGTATCCGATATGGACGCAACGCTGTTAAACGGCAATTCCGAGGTTTCGGAAAGAAATCAAAATGCCATAAAATATTTTACGGACAACGGCGGCAAATTCACCGTTGCATCGGGAAGAATGGTTGATGCGGTAAGGGCGTATCTTCCGTATATACGGATAAATTCTCCGGCAATACTGCATAACGGAGCAAAGGTATATGATTTTGACAAGGAATGTGTCTTATTTGAAAGATTTATTGAGGAGGACCGGAAAAACGCGCTGAAAAAGGTATATGAGAATATTCCCGGTGCGGGACTCGAGGTATATTCCGATGAGAAAATATATGTGTACCGTTCATGCTCCGAAACGGCAAGATTGTACGATAAAAAATATGATGTGACATATTCGATGCCGGAGCATATTTGGAAGGAACCGTGGATAAAGGCTCTTGTGATCGCCGAGCGCGAAGAGCTTGACGGATATGAAAAGCTTTATCGCGAATACGACGGCGGAAACGCGGTAAGGAGCGGCGACAAATATCTTGATATAACAGCAAACGGCGTTTCAAAGGGACTCGGCGTTAAAAAGACGGCGGATATTCTGGGTATAAGAAAAGAAAATATAATAGTCGTAGGGGATAATATGAACGATATTTCGATGTACGATGAGGCGGGTATAAGCTTTGCGGTCGAAAATGCCGAGGACGAGGTCAAAAAAGCCGCACTTTATTCCGCGCCGCATTATGATAATGATGTTATCGAATATATAGTGGACTTTATTGAAAAGAAAATAATCGCAAAATCCGGTGATTTTTAAAGAAAGGATGCATACGATGACCTTAAAAGAATTTCTTTGCGGGCGTCCTCTTATTTTTGACGGCGCTTTCGGAACATATTACGCTCAAAAAAAAGACTATACTCACGAGAAATGTGAAATCGCGAATATCGATGATATCGATACCGTTACGGCAATTCATAAGGAATATATCGCCGCGGGGTGCAATGCGATAAAAACAAATACCTTCTGCGCCAATCCGGTAAGTCTCGGCAGCGGGGAGCTTTCGGAAAAGGTCATAAAGAGCGCTTGCCGCGCAGCAAAAAATGCCGTTACCGAGTCGGACAAGGATATTTTTATATTTGCCGATATAGGACCCACCCTGCTCCTGCAAGGCGACGATCCTTTAAAGGAATACAGGAATACAGCGGATATTTTTCTGAGCGAGGGAATAAACAGCTTCCTTTTTGAAACCTTTCCCGACAGCCGATTTTTGCCGGAAACGGCGGAATATATAAAATCGGTATCTCCCGGAAGCTTCATAATAACCTCCTTTGCCGTAAATCCCGAGGGTTATACCCGTTTGGGCATATCGGGCAAAAAGATAATTTCCCGGCTTTCGGAAAACGATAACATAGACGCTGTGGGATTTAACTGTGTATGCGGCGCGCAGCATATACTCGAATATATAAAACAGCTCGGCATCGTCAACAAAACAATATCGGTAATGCCGAATTCGGGCTATCCGTCGGTATCGGACAGCCGTATGACCTTTGACAGCAATCCGGGATATTTTGCCGAAAAGCTGTATGAAATTGCCGGATACGGCGCAAAAATACTCGGCGGCTGCTGCGGCACAACGCCGGAATACATAAAGTGCGCAAGCGATATGCTTGCCGGTTTCAAGTATTCCGACGTTAAAAAAACAGTATGCGAAAAGCAATATTCAAAACCGGAAAACAGCCCGAAAAACAGTCATGTAAATCCGTTTGTCGAAAAGATGAAGCAGGGCAAAAAGGTAATTGCGGTCGAGCTTGACCCGCCCGTTAATGATGATATCGAATTTTTCATTTCGGCGGCGGCGCGTCTTAAAACCGGCGGTGTTGACGCCGTTACCGTTGCCGACTGCCCCATCGCAAGAGCAAGAATGGACAGCAGCCTGCTTGCCTGCAAGCTCAAACGTGAGCTCGGATTATCCGTGATCCCGCATATGACATGTCGTGACAGAAATATAAACGCAACCAAAGCTCTTCTTCTCGGAATGAGCATGGAGGGCGTGGACAATGTGCTTGCCGTTACGGGCGACCCTGTTCCGCTTGCGGAAAGAAATGAAATAAAGCCCATGTTTTCATTCAACTCGGCTATTCTCGCAAGACATATTTCAACGCTTAACGAAACGACTTTCAAACAGCCCTTTCATATATGCGGCGCTCTCAATGTAAATGCGGTAAATTTCGGCGCGCAGCTTGAGCGGGCGCATGAAAAAATCGAATGCGGTGTTACGACATTTCTGACACAGCCTGTTTTGAGTCATGCCGCATTTGAAAATCTGAAGCTTGCCCGCAAAGAGCTTGACGCAAATATACTCGGGGGAATTATTCCGGTTGTAAGCTATAAAAACGCATGCTTTATGAACAATGAGATTTCGGGCATAAGCATATGCGATGAAATAATAAGGCTTTATGAGAATGCGGACAGAGAAAAAGCTGCGGAGCTTGCCGTGGATATATCGGAAAAAACGGCGAAAGCCATATATCCTTATGTGAACGGATTTTATCTCATAATGCCGTTTAAGCGAATAGAGATCACAGAGGAAATAATCAAAAGAATAGGGAAATTCCATGATACGAATAAATAATATACGGGTAAATATAGGCGAGGACGTCGAACAGGTAAAACGTGATACGGCAAAAAAGCTTAATATAAGGGATATGACCGTATCGAAAAAATCGCTTGACGCAAGACGCAAGGATGATATTCATTATGTATTTTCCTTTGACGGATATTCCGATGATGAGGACAAACTGCTGAAAAACAAAAAATTCAATATTGTGCGCACGGAAAAATACGAATATATCTTTCCGGCATCAAAAAGCTTATCAAAACGTCCGGTAATAGTCGGCGCCGGACCCGCGGGACTCTTTGCCGGGCTTGTTCTCGCGCAGAACGGCTATGCACCTGTTCTTTTGGAAAGAGGACGCTCCGTCGATGAGCGTGTAAAGGATGTGGAAAGCTTTTGGAACGGCGGTAATTTGGATCCCCGTTCGAATGTGCAGTTCGGGGAGGGCGGCGCCGGAACATTTTCGGACGGAAAGCTGACTACGAATATAAAGGATGAGAGAATAAAAAAGGTTCTTTCCGAATTTGTAAAGCACGGAGCGCCGGAGGAGATACTGTATCTTTCAAAGCCGCATATAGGAACGGATAATCTGAGAAAAATCGTAAAAAGCATACGCCGTGAAATTACCTCTCTCGGCGGAGAGATACGTTTTGAAAATCGTTTTGTCGGTTTTGAGGCGGAAAACGGAAGTATTAAAGGTGTGTATTCCGAGCATAACAACGAAAAATATTTTATCGAAACAGACAATGTTATACTTGCCATAGGTCACAGCGCAAGGGATACCCTTTATATGCTGCGTGACAGCGGTATCGATATGCGTCAAAAGCCGTTTTCGATCGGGTGCCGGATTGAGCATAATCAAGAGATGATCTCCAAAGGTCAATACGGAGATATGTATCGTCTGCTTCCTCCGGCGGATTATAAAACCGCCGTGCATCTTGACGGCGGGCGTTCCGTTTATACCTTTTGCATGTGCGTGGGAGGACTTGTTATACAAAGCGCTTCCGAATTCGGCGGAATCGTGACAAACGGCATGAGCAATTTTGCGCGCAATGAAATAAACGCAAACAGCGCTCTTTTGGTAAATGTCGATCCGTCCGATTTCGGCGGCGATGATGTCCTTGCAGGTGTTGAGCTTCAGCGCAGAACGGAAGAGAAAGCTTTTTTATGCGGCGGCGGGAATTATAATGCTCCGGCGCAGCTTGTCGGAGATTTTCTCGAAGGCAGAGCGTCGGAACACGGCGGAAAGATCATTCCGTCGATAAAGCCCGGAGTAAAATGGGGCGATATGCGCGATATTTTCCCTGACTATATCACCGCGTCAATGCGTGAGGGGATTATTCTCATGGATAAGCGCATAAGCGGATTTGCCGATCCCGATGCTGTTCTTACCGCGCCCGAGACCCGTTCGTCATCCCCCGTGCGGTTTGTGAGAGACGGTGAAACCATGCAGCTGAATATAAATGGACTGTACTCCGCCGGAGAGGGCGGCGGTCATGCGGGAGGCATAACCTCCGCCGCCGTTGACGGGATAAAATGCGCGGAGAGGCTGGTTATCAATAACCGTAATGATTGAGAAGCTTTATATATGGGGAAATACCGAATAAATCAATATCAAAAAATAATTCAGCTGTCTGCGGGTTGGTCGTAAAATTTCGTTTTACCGTCCGCCCATGCAACCGGGCGAAAAAAACAGTGCGTTCGGGGGCGTTTACGCCCGGAAAAGCGTATATTTTTTTGCAAATTATTTTTTGATTACCTTTAAATCAGTGTTTCCATAGATCATTTTAAACGGTCTTTAACAAAATCCGAATAAACAAAGCTCTTGAAACCGAGTCGATTTCAAGAGCTTTCTTATTTATCCGCGGCATTTTTGCCGATTTTTATGCTTCCGGGTAATTTATTCGTCTGTCAGGGAAGCGCGATTTCGGCTCTGCATTTTTGCATATCCACGCGACCGTCTTTCAAAAAGATCACATTTTCCTTTTCAAGCATGGAGCGCCGCATTTGCGCGAATTCACCGCCCACGACGGAACCGTCCGCCATAACGACTCTGTGCCACGGCAGATTTTCGGGGCATCGTTTCATCGCCCATCCGACAACACGAGCCGACTGAGGTTTCCCTATTATACAAGCGATCTGTCCGTAGGAAATAACCTTTCCTTCCGGTACAAGCGCAAGAATATCATAGACCTGCTTATAAAATGAAGCCATTCATTATTACCGCCTTAAAATACTCATTTATTAATCGTAATCTGTCTTATATCTCCGTTCCAATCGACGCTGCAGCCGTAAGCCTCGCTTATGGCTCTGAGCGGAACCAAAGTTCTTCCGTTTATTATCTTTGCCGGAACATCAAGCGCAACGGAGCGATTGTCAACAAACATAACATTGCTGCCCGTTTGGATTCGGATAGTGGTGCCGTTTCCTTTTGCCGAAGCGGTACTTGTGCTTGCGTCCCAATCAACGCTGAGACCGAGAGCTTCAAATATTGCTCTCATCGGAACCAAAGTTCTTCCGTCTTCTATAATCGGAGGCTGATCGAATGTCAAAGGATTTCCGTTCAAAATTACCGAAATTTCATTCGCCGCATCCTGAGGAGCCTGAGCTGCCTGAGGAGCCTGAGGAGCCGGCTGTCCGCCGAAATCGATTGATGTGCCGGATTTGTGGAATGTGTATGATTTTCTTTCTCCGGTCGAGGATGATATTTCAATCGTATGCGCGCCGTCCGCAAGAGCGGATACGTCAACGCCGCATTTATACGGTATTTGGGTTGATGAAGAGTACCACTGACCGTCGAGCGAATATGTAACGGTAATATCCGGATAACCCGCAAAATAAGCAAGCGTATACAAATTGACTATATTGTCCTTTGCCGTGAGAGTTCCCGCATATTGTGCCGGTTGGAATGAAAACTCGGGTACGCCGAACGCTTCGCTTATGTATGCGCCCGAATTTTTGGCCTCATTGAATATATCCGCCGCATACTGATAATCCGAAATATTGAATCTCTCCACCTCATAGGGCATATATGCGTTGAAATAATTGATCATCTTTATCTGAGGATATTTCATAATAAGAGAATACATCATATTTCTCATTCTCGGAATATTCCATGATGTGTAGTCCTCGCCGTGGTTGCTGTTTGTCGTGACTCCGCCCTCGCTTATCATGACCGGTTTCTGAATGTTGTTCCTTTGCATAAAATCAATGATCGGCTTTACCCTGTTCGTTGCCCATGCATAATCGCCGGTCATAAAATACACCGTATCGTTGTAATCGGTATTTGGGTTACCCAAAAAATATCTTATCGAATAACAGCTCACGCCTACCCAATCGACATACTCGTCTCCCGGATAAAAATATTCAAACGGACGGTCAAGCGCACCAAGATCATTCGGTGCCCATACTACCGAAAAATTCGGATACTCATGTATTATATCCGCGACCGTTCTGAATACCTGCACATATTTATCGGGTTCGTCCCCGAGCGGCGAGACGTTCATTTCGTTTGCAAAGCGTATCATCATGGGCTTATTGTATTTGTCCAGAGTATCCAACACCCTGCGAACCCGGTCGTAGTCCACACCGTCCATGGAGTCTATTGTCCATCCGACCATTGTAACCGCATTGCTTTCTTTAATAATTTCATTTGCGGGATAATAAATATCATTCTGCCGCATATCGTCAATATATGTAAGATAAGCGCTTAACGGTCTGAACGGCTGCGATTCCTCCGCTATCGTTCCCAAATACGCACCTGCACGGGGTTCGAGTCTTGCTCCGTAAAACGGCGCGGACTCGATGCTTCCCTCCGCATACAATTCAAAATCGGCAGCGTTGACCATTTTTTTCTTTTCATCCAACAGCTGTCCCCAATCGGGAGTAGGGAAATTATAGGCGTACACCGTGCCCGAAAATAAGCACAGCGCAGCCGTTGCCGCAGCGATCATTTGTTTTAATTTTTTGTTCATAAACATAACTTCCTTTCATTTGACCTAAGATTGACTGTATTATAATAACACATATTTTGAAAAAAGTCAATCTTTTTGTCGTGCTCGGTTTCCCCGAAAAACAGAGAAAAAAAGCCCGTAAACAGTAT
>JAFLUR010000119.1 GCA_022508725.1 Oscillospiraceae bacterium | reverse complement strand
GCAAGTGACTGGATTTTGAAAATGTTACGCTGGTGGGGATAATATCGGCGGATACAATGCTTAATATAGACGATTTCAGAAGCGGTGAGAGAACCTTTTCCATGCTTGAACAGGTCTCGGGACGAGCGGGCAGGGCGGAAAAAGCCGGACGGGCGGTCATACAGACGTATAATCCCGAAAACGGGGCGGTCGATACGGTCAAAAGGCATGACTACCGTGAATTTTACCGAAACGAGATATGTATGCGAAAGGCGATGTGGTATCCGCCGTACTGCGAGATCGTGTCGATATTGATAACGGGCAGGAGCGAGAGTATAACGATGCAGGCGGCGGGATTTGTAAAAAATGCGCTCAGGCTTCTCGAACGGCTCAAACAGAGGACCATGGTTCTCGGACCGGTTCCCGCGTATATATCAAAGATAAACAATAAATACAGGTACAGGATCATGATAAAATGCGAAAACAGCGACGGCATAACCGGAGTGCTTGAAAAAATGTCGGAAGCGGTGGACAATAACAAAAAGTATGAAAGAGTATCTGTTATAATAGATAAAAATTCAAATACAATGTATTAATAATTATTACTCGGGAGGCAGAGGCAGATGGCGATAAGGATGATTCGCACAAAGGAGGACAATATATTGTACAAAAAATGCAAGGAGGTAAAAGTATTTGACAAAAAGCTGAGTATCCTTCTTGACGATATGTATGATACGATGAAGAACGAAAACGGTGTGGGACTTGCCGCGCCGCAGGTGGGAATATTAAAACGTGCGATCGTTATTGAAACGGATGAGAAAAACGGGAGGATAGAATTGATCAATCCCGTTATAATAAGCGAAGAGGGCGAACAGGACGGGACGGAGGGCTGTCTCAGCGTGCCCGGAATATGGGGAAAGGTGTCAAGACCCATGAAGGTTGTCGTCAGGGCTCAGGACAGGACGGGTGAATTTTTCGAAATATCCGGAGATGATCTGCTTGCGAGGGCATTTTGCCATGAAATAGAGCATCTTGACGGTCATTTGTTTCTCGAAAAGGTCACGGAATTTGTCGATCGCGAGGATGAGGAATAGGAACAAGCTCTGCCGAACGGAGGGAGAAAAAAGAAATGCGAATAATGTTTATGGGAACGCCCGAATTTTCAAAAAAAATCATGAAGGAGCTGATATGCGCGGGATTCGAGATATGTGCCGCGGTATCGCAGCCGGACCGGAAAAAGGGACGGGGGCACAAAATTCAAGCAACGCCCGTAAAGGAGTTTGCCGAAGAAAAAAATATCCCGGTTTATCAGCCGGAGGTTCTTAAAGACGGCGCGTTCAAAGAAATTCTCGAAAAACACGCTCCTCAGGCGATAGTCGTTGCGGCATACGGAAAAATACTGCCGGAGTATATCATAAATTATCCCGAATACGGCTGTATCAACGTTCACGCGTCGCTTCTGCCCGAGTACAGAGGCGCGGCGCCCATTCAGAGGGCGATCATGGACGGCAGGGAAGAGACCGGCGTTACGATAATGAAGATGGATAAGGGACTCGATACGGGAGATATGCTTTACCGGGTAAAAACAAAGATAGGAGAGTACGAAACAAGCGGCGGGCTTTTTGAACGTCTTGCCGATATGGGCGCGGAAGCTCTCGTTCACACGCTGAGACTTATCGAGTCGGGCGGAGATACGGCGGAGGCTCAGGATGAGAAAAAAGCTACCTACGCGAAAATGATAACAAAAGCCGACGCCGAGATCGATTGGAACAATTCCGCGAGGAAGGTGTCTAAATTAATATGCGCGATGCTTCCCTCACCCGAAGCGTTTACTCATTATAACGGTGAAACGGTCAAAATCATCGAGGCACAGGTCGGACCGGACAGCGGTCCGGGCGCGAAGCCGGGCGATATACTTGCCTGCCGGAAAGGTTCGGGTATTGAGGTAAAGTGCGCCGAGGGGACCGTTATGGTGAAAAAAATCAAAATGCCGGGAAAGAAAAGCATGACGGTCGATGATTATATCAACGGCAAAGGTATCTTAACGGGAAGATTTGAATGATATTTGATTGCCTGTGAGATGATTTTTCAAATTGCGGGCGGAAAGGCGGATTTATTATGTTAAACGGTTATTACAATCCTTATTACTACGATCCTACCTATATTCTTGTTATAGCGGCGTTTTTGCTTTCGGCGATCGCATCGTTCGGAGTGAAAATCACATTTGCGAGATACAGCGGGGTACGGAATACGAGAGGACTTACGGGAGCGGATGCGGCGAAATATGTTCTCTCGGCGGGCGGTGTAAACGGCGTTCGGATAGAAAGAGTGAGCGGAAATCTGACCGATCATTTCGATCCGAAGGCGGGGGTTATACGCTTGTCCGACAGCACCTATGCGTCAACATCGGTCGCGGCGGTGGGGGTCGCGGCACATGAGGCGGGGCACGCAATACAGCATGATACGGGATATGTTCCGATAAAGCTGCGAAACGGTATGGTTCCGGTCGTGAATATAGGAAACGTAATGTCAATGCCGGTCTTTATGCTGGGTCTTATTCTCGGACGCCCGAATCTTGCGATGATAGGAGTCATTTTATTTTCGGGAGTTCTGGTATTTCAGCTTCTGACCCTGCCGGTGGAATTTAACGCGAGTATACGCGCGATGAGAATTTTGCGCGAGAGGGATCTGCTCGGTCATCATGAATTGCCCAAAGCGAAAAAGGTGCTTTTTGCCGCTGCCATGACATATGTTGCGGCTGTTGCGGCGACGGCGCTTCAGATTATAAGGCTTTTGGGACTGTTGAACCGCAGGAGGCGCTGAATGGATAAGGTTCGCGAAGCGGCGCTTTTATGCGTGTATGATGTGGAATATAACGGCGCATACTCGAACATGGCGCTGAAAAAAGCAATAAACGATAATCGATTTTCTCATAAGGACGCGGCGTTTCTTACCATGCTCGTGTACGGCGTCGTGGGGAGAAAAATCACTCTCGATTATATTATAGAAAAATATTCGAAAATAAAGCCGAAAAAAATATCAAAATATATATTTCAAATATTGCGTCTGGGGATATATCAGATATATTTTACCGATAAGATACCGGATTCCGCGGCGGCGGACGAATGTGTGAAGCTCGCAAAGCGGTACGGACACGGCGCATCGGCGGGATTTGTCAACGGCGTTTTGAGAAATGCGGCAAGAAACAAAACCATTGAATATCCGGAAGGCGGGGCGGAGTATCTTTCGGTAAAATATTCCTATCCGTTATCCACGGCAAAAAGGTGGACGGAAAATTTCGGACGGGATATGGCGGAGGATATTATGGCGGCGCAGTCGGGGGAGGCGGAGATGACCTTGAGAGTCAACAGGCTTCTTGCGAGGCGCGGTGATGTTGTAAAAAGGCTTGAAGAAAACGGGATATGCGCGCACGAATGTGAGGAAAACGAATTTTTTATACGCACGGGCGGATTTGACATAGCCGGGTCGGATATCTACAAAGAGGGGCTTGTTACGGCACAGGATATTTCCGCGGCGCTTGCGGTGTTCGCTCTTGCGCCCAAGCCGGGAGAGGATATTCTCGACATATGCGCCGCTCCGGGAGGAAAAGCAACGCTGTGCGCCGAGCTTATGGAAAACAAAGGCTCCGTTACGGCGTGTGATATACATGAACACAGACTTGAGCTTATAATAAAAAACGCCCGCAGAATGAGGACGGATATAATAAAATGCGAAATGTCGGACGCAACGGTGTTCCGGGAGGATTTTGCCGGGAAATTCGACCGAGTGATCGCCGATGTGCCGTGCTCGGGCAGCGGGATAATAAAAAGAAAGCCGGATATAAAATACAAAACCGAAGAAAATTACGATATGCAGTATCCGATACTCGAAAATGCGGCGGCGTATCTGAAGCGCGGCGGCAGGCTTATATACAGCACATGCAGTATAGAAAGGCGGGAAAACGAGGATATCGTAAACAAATTCATGTCGGAGCATCCCGAATTCGAATATGCGGATATTTGGGAAAATTTGCCGAAAAAATTCAGAGAAAGAGCAATGGGCGGATATATAACCATATATCCCACAGACGGCTCGGACGGCTTTTTTATATGCGGAATGAGAAAAAAATGAGAAAAATGAGGAAAAACCATGGATTTAAAGGATCTGAAAAGTCTTGAGTTTTCCGAGCTTAAAGCGCTTACCGAGGAGATAGGCGAACCCGGGTACAGAGCGAAACAGATTTTTTCGTGGCTGCACAAGGGCGCGGGATTCGACGATATGACAAATATATCAAAATCGGCAAGGCAAAAGCTTTCGGAGGTAAGCTTTATAAGCGGCATGAGGATCGCGCAAAAGTACGTTTCACGGCTTGACGGCACGGTGAAATATCTGTTCGAGGCAGATGACGGCAATTGCGTTGAAGGCGTGGTCATGCGGTATAAGCACGGCATATCGATGTGCATATCCTCTCAGGTCGGCTGCGGAATGGGATGCGGATTCTGCGCGTCAACGATAGGCGGGCGCGTGAGAAATTTAAGCGCGGGAGAAATTATATCGCAGATAATAACCGCACGGCTTGATATGGGAGAAAGAATAGACAATATCGTGATGATGGGCATAGGCGAGCCGCTTGATAATTACGATAATGTCATAAAATTTCTCAGGAATGTAAATCACGGTGAGGGACTTAATATAGGCTACAGGCATATATCGCTTTCGACCTGCGGATTGGTGAACAGGATATACGATTTGGCGGAGGAAAATCTGCCGATCACTCTTTCGGTATCCCTCCATGCTCCCAACAATGAAATAAGAGGAAAGCTTATGCCGGTAAACAGGAAATTTCCGGTTGAGGTTCTTATAAAGGCGTGCCGCGAATATATAAAAGCAACGGGCAGGCGCATAAGCTTTGAATATTCCTTGATCTCGGGCGTGAACGATTCGGAGGAAAACGCCCGTGAGCTGGCGGAGCTTTTGTCGGGTATGCTGTGCCATGTCAATCTTATTCCCGTAAATCATGTTGAGGAAACGGGTTTTTACAAGGGCTCGAGAGAGGAAATAAACAAATTCCGCGACCGGCTTGTTCGGCTCGGGGTGAATGCCACAATACGCAGAGAGCTGGGCAGCGATATAAGCGCGTCATGCGGTCAATTGAGAAAAAGGAATATGAGGCGCGTATAAAAAGTGTCCGGATCGTTCTTTATCGGATAGGACTATGTATCGATGTGGAGTTTCAGGGTAAGAGGTGATATAATGAGTATTGGATTTAAAACGGATATAGGGAAAAGACGGGAGCTTAATGAGGATTGCTTGTATGTAAGCGGTAAAAGCTCTCCCGTATGGGCAATTGTCGCCGACGGAATGGGCGGACATCAGGCGGGAGAGGTCGCAAGCGGAATGGCTGTGGAGGATATTTCCGAGTATGTCGATCTTAATTTTCGCCCGGATATGGATTATGTTGAGGCGGGAGAGGTTTTAAGACGCGCTTTTGTCGAGGCGAACAATCATATATACAATTATTCCGTAAGGTCTTCGAAATTTATGTTTATGGGATGCACTTCGACCGCCGCCATGATACATTCGGGCAAGCTGATAATCGCGCACGTCGGCGACAGCCGGGTATATTCCGCAAAAGAGAAGCTCGTGAAGATGACAAAGGATCATTCATACGTTCAGGAGCTTGTGAACAGAGGTATCATTACGGAGGAAGAGGCTAAGGTACATAGCAGAAGAAATGAGATAACACGCGCAATGGGGACTGAGGACAGCATAAAGGTGGATATTTCCATAACGCCTTATAACGGAGAAAAGATACTTATATGCAGTGACGGACTTACCGAAATGGTCGATGAGTCGGAAATATTTGAAATAATGGCGGACAACGATAACCCCGCGGACGCGTGCCGTGCTCTTGTTGACAGGGCGAACGAATACGGCGGAAGAGATAATATTACGGCGGTAATTATTGATACGAAATACGAAGAAACGGAGGAGGACCCGAAATGAACGGAGATGACGCATTGATAGGAAAAATGCTCGGAATGCGCTATCAGATATTGGAGATAATAGGCTCGGGCGGAATGGCGGTCGTATATAAGGCAAAATGCCATATGCTCAATCGTTATGTGGCGGTCAAGGCGCTTAAATCGGAGCTTAAAGGTGACAGCGAGATAGTTGCAAAATTCAAAGCGGAGTCGCAGGCGGCTGCAAGCCTTTCGCATCAGAACATAGTGTCGGTGTTTGATGTCGGGGAAGAGGACGGCATAAGCTATATCGTTATGGAATATGTCGAGGGCGTAACGCTTAAAGAATATATAAAAAAGAAGGGCATGATACCGTGGCGCGAGGCTTGCGGACTTGCGCAGCAGATATGCACGGCTATCGGTCACGCGCATATGAACAATATAATACATAACGATATAAAGCCGCACAATATCCTTATTACGCCGGAAAATACGGCAAAGGTCACCGATTTCGGAATAGCGCGCGCCGTGAGCAGCGTAAGCGCGGATACGATGGTCGTAAGCCGCTCGGCGATCGGCTCGGTATACTATATGTCGCCCGAGCAGGATAAGGGCAGGTTTACCGACGAGAGATCGGATATATATTCGATAGGTATAGTATTTTATGAAATGCTTACGGGAAGAGTGCCCTTTGACGGCGACAATCATGTTATGATCTCTCTTAAAAAGCTGGAGGAAGAGCCGAACGATGTGAGGATATACAATCCGGATATTCCCGAAAGGGTCTCCGCCGTTGTCATGAAAGCAATTGCGAAGGAATCTCATGCAAGGTATCAGACCGCCGACGATATGGCGAATGAGCTGAAAAGAGTCACATCAAAAAATTATGATTCGTATGCGACATATAATGATGAAAAATCGGATCTTTCAAATACACGAAAGGTAAAACCGGTAACCGAGAAGGATGTAAGAGATGAATTATCCGCAGA
>JAFLUR010000118.1:4781-6935 GCA_022508725.1 Oscillospiraceae bacterium | reverse complement strand
GCATTCCAACGGTCGACGCCGATTTCTCGGATGTTGTATTTTTTGCCGAGGTCTTTTATGAACTTTTCGATGAAGGAATAATGTATCACGTTTCCTTCCGTTACGTTCAGTAACTCTTGTTTTTTCCACACGTCATACGGAACATGGTCGCGCCGGACGCGCAGGCCGAGGGTTTCTTCCGGCAGCCAGAAATACGGCAGAAGAATGTATTTCTCATCATCCGTTCTCGGCGGGAATACGAGAACAAAAGCTGTGATATCTGACGTAGATGAAAGGTCGAGTCCGCCGTAGCATTCGCGCCCGGTAAGCAGGTTCTCGTCAACCGGTATACTGCCTTTATCGAACACGTCCTCCGGAATCCAGCACACGGTACTGTTTACCCAAGTATTCATGCGGAGCTGCCTGAACACGTTTTCCTCCGCCGGATTCTGCAGCGCGTCCCGGTACGCCTCACGCACCCGGTCAATCTTTATCGTGTATCCGAGCGACGGATTTGCCTTATACCAATTTTTCTCGTCGTGCCAATCATCCTCCGGCTCTAAGCCGTAGACAACGGGATAAAAGGTACTGTCTATTTTTCTGCCCGATAAAATATCCTTTGCCTTCGTGTGCATCTCGTAACAAATTGAGTTCTTATCCGTTCCGGCGGTTGTTATGATAAAAAACAGCGGCTGTTCCCTTGCGTCGCCGGATCCTTTGGTCAGAACGTCGTACAGCTTCCGGTTCGGCTGCGCATGGAGTTCATCAAAAACAAGTCCGGATACATTCAATCCGTGTTTTGTTGTGATTTCTGCCGATAACACCTGATAAAATCCCGCGTTTGCATAGTTTACAACGCGCTTTGTAGTCGCCATAATTTTCGATCGTTTCAAAAGAGCCGGACACAGCTCCACCATCTTATTCGCAACGTCGAAAACAATACTCGCCTGCTGTCTGTCCGCCGCCGCTCCGTAGACCTCCGCCGACGGCTCGCCGTCGGCATACAGCAGATACAGCGCGACCGCCGCCGCAAGCTCGCTTTTTCCGTTCTTCTTGCCTATTTCGACATAAGTCGTATGGAACTGACGCATTCCGTCCTCTTTTACGATTCCGAAAATATCGCGTATGATCTGCTCCTGCCACGGCAGAAGCAAAAAACGCTTACCCGCCCATTTGCCCTTTGTGTGCCGCAGATTTTCTATGAACGCAACCGCGCGGTCGGCTTTGTTTTTATCATAATGCGAGGTCGGAAGCATGAATTTTGACGGCGTGTAATTTTCGAGTTTCGGAAACCCGTCCGCTCTTTCTTCATTCATTAAAATCACCGCCCAACAATTTATCCATCTCGTCGATAAACTCGTTCTGCTTGGTATCAGCCACTATCCTTGACCGCGACGCCGGAGTTAAACCAAATTGCTCGCAGAATTTACCCATCTGTTTCATGTACTGCTGCGCGATCGACACCTGCGGGACTTGCTGCCAATATCCGCTCGGCGTTTTCACGATCGTGCCGTGCTTGGAAATAAACTCCTCGGCGTCCTTCCAGCGAGCATACGCCTGACAGTACGCGGCAAACGCCGCCATATCGACTTCGGTCAAAATTCCAAGAGCCTCCATTTGCTTTGAAAGCCGCCGCCATTCCTTTTTTGCCTCGCCGTCGAGCCATTTCGGACAGGACGGCGCTTTGGTTTTCGGCTTCGGTTCATTTATATTCAATTGTCTTTTGCCCGGATTGCCTTCAAGCTCTTTCAAAGCCGTAGGTTTCGGTTTTCTGCCCCTCTGCGCCAAACGTATCACTCCCTTCAACAGTAATTTCGGGCGCAAAAAAACCGCCTCCCGGCGGTTTTCTGCCCCTTATCAGGCAAGCAGATCCTTATCGGTTATTTCCCAAATCAGCAAACTGAATCCCTCAAGGTTATCATTTGCGTCCATAAAATATTCGGCAATGCCCCGAAGCGGTCTTTCAACACCCAAGAAATATTCCGCCTCGTTGTCCGAAATCAAATCGTGATCGGCGATGTGTCTGTATGCTTTTTTCATTGCGGCGAGCAGTTCCGCCTGCTCAATGACCGCCTCCGCCGTCAGATTTTTTAATTCACCGACGAACGCGTCAAGCTCCTTTTTGATATTGTTTTTTAAGGTTTCTGTGTTTTTCATTTTGGTTTCCTCCGTTTT
>JAFLUR010000118.1:0-4681 GCA_022508725.1 Oscillospiraceae bacterium | reverse complement strand
TTTTGATATTGTTTTTTAAGGTTTCTGTGTTTTTCATTTTGGTTTCCTCCGTTTTCTTCTCGTGTACGCTTATGCAAATGGGAGTTCGTCTGCGTCGGCTGACGCTCTCAACTGCCTGTCATCCGTGTACATTTCCTCTGCGCTTCCGCAGCGGCGCAGTTTTGCAAGCTGCTCCTCCAATTCGTATACGCGTTCATACATGAAGTCGTATGCACCCGTTGGAGCGCAGCCGCAGCTCAGCGCCTCATCTGCTGCAATCTCCAAGCGCAGCCGCTCGATTTCCTTATGAAGTTCTTTCTTTTGTCTTGTCATTTTGTAATCCTCCGTTCTTTGATTGTAATCACATATTACCGTATTACCGCAGACTTATCAATACCATTGGTACACAATTATTCGGAGGAGTTTTTGTGTATATTACAGCTTATTTTTCCGGCACGAAAAAACCGCCCGGAGGCGGTTTGCGCTGCTTGTGCGCCGCCGGTCAGCCGATTCGCATCAGGATGGCCGGAATCCTTTTTAATTCGCCCGTGCGGTAAGTGCGGCGGTTTGCGTTGATTTCGGTCATTCCCGCTACCTTTGCGCCGAGCCTGTCGAAATCCGCAAGCGTTTTTACCAAGCCTGAAAAGTTCGATGAGATCGTGAACTCCGTTTCGCCCATTCTCATCAGCGTGTCGATGATTTCCGGCACATCTCTGTCCCATATCGTTTCGCTGAAATCAAGCAGCTTGTTTCCCGCTTCTCTGCGGTTCCTTACCGCTTCGTATGCGGTGTGGTTGATCGCCGTTTTTCTGTAATCCTCTGTGAAAAGTTCCTTGTTCAAATAAAATTTTACCATTTTGTTTTCCTCCTGTTTTCTTAGGCTTTCGCCCTTTTGTTGTACACATATTACCGTATTTCCGCGCACTTATCAATACCATTGGTACACAATCATTCGGAGGAGTTTTTGTGTATATTTCACGCTTATGTATAAACGGGAAAAACCATCCTGCGGCGGCTTCTCCCGGCTGCTTATTTCGGTTCTGAATCGGTACGGTATCAATCAACACAAAGCTGAAAAACCGCCCTTTCAAGGCGGTTTGCGCGGCTTGTGCGCCGCCGGTCAGCCGATCCGCATCAGGATGGCGGGAACCCTTTTTAATTCGCCCGTGCGGCGATCGCGGTGGTTTGCGTTGATCTCGGTCATTCCCGCCACCTTTGCGCCGAGTTTGTCGAAATCCGCGAGCGTTTTTACCAAGCCTGAAAAGTTCGATGAGATCGTGAACTCCGTTTCGCCCATTCTCATCAGCGTGTCGATGATTTCCGGCACATCTCTGTCCCATATCGTTTCGCTGAAATCAAGCAGCTTGTTTCCCGCTTCTCTGCGGTTCCTTACCGCTTCGTATGCGGTGTGGTTGATCGCCGTTTTTCTGTAATCCTCTGTGAAAAGTTCCTTGTTCAAATAAAATTTTACCATTTTGTTTTCCTCCTGTTTTCTTAGGCTTTCGCCCTTTTGTTGTACACATATTACCGTATTTCCGCGCACTTATCAATATCATTGGTACACAATCATTCGGAGGAGTTTTTGTGTATATTACACCTGTATGTGAACGGGAAAAACCGCCCTGCGGCGGTTTCCCGGCTGTTTGTTTCTGCTTATTTCGGTTCTGAATAGGAACCGCCCTGCGGCGGCTTCCCGCTCTTATTCGTCACAAGCCGACCGGCACTCGTCCAACGCCGCGTCCAAATACTCCGGCGGCATTCCATTTGCAGCGTATCCGTCACGCACTCCGTTCAGATAACGTTGTGAGGGATAAGTAAAACCCCCTCTCGCTTTATCGTTCATGATATAGACCATTGCCTGAACACGCTGCTCACCCATGTCTACCGGCAGTTCCGTCTTTACATAAAACCCCGGATAACCTTCGTAAAAGTCGAGCATCTCCTCGTGAGCCTCGTTGATTTTCCACACCAAAACCGGAACTTTGTCTCCGTCTGATTTTTCAATGTTGGCATAACCGCTGCAGCGAAACGTGAGTTTGTAATCGTTGATAAATCCGACTCCGACAATTTCCGCATTCGGGCAGCGTCCCGCCATCTGTTCAAGGTTTGCGTTCGAGGCATAGGCTGCATAAGTTTTTGTTTTCATAATAATTCATCCTTTCCGATCGACGGAGGTTTCTTTATAAAGTTCTTTTGGTTTCCTCCGTTTCTTTGATTGCAATAACATATTACCGTATTTCCGCAGACTTATCAATATCATTACTACACAATTATCCGGAGGAGTTTTTGGTTATATTACAGCTTATTTTCCTGCACGAAAAAACCGCCCGGAGGCGGCTTCCCGGCTTGCTTATTTCGGTATCCTTCCGAGCGCCCATTCGACTGCGTGGCCGCCGTCCTCAAAATACCCGTCCGCCTGTTCGTACAAGTTAAGCCTGCATTCGATCCTGTCCAATCCGGTCTCCTCCGGCGTTTCGATGAATTCGTAAACCGCCGCCGCAAATCCGTAATAGCTTTGGTATGCAACAATCGCGTGTTCGCCGTATCTGATAACCGCCGCGCCCGATCCGAAATCGCAGCTCAATTTTTCCATGCTTGTCATCGTTTCAAATTTTATCGCCATTTTCTTGTCCCTCCTCAGTTGCTCTGCGCCGCAAAGCAGTATCCGAACGCGTCTTTTGCAATTCCGAATCTGCTCTCGATTCCGTTTCTTCGGTCGTCCTTGATTGCCGCTCTTGCAAGTTCTTCAGCCGCCGCGCGGCTTTCCTCGCGGCTGAGTCCGCTGAATCTGTACTCGCCGTCCTTCTGTAAGCGTCTGACCGCTTCCTTTGTTACATTTGAATTTTTCATTTCGATTTCCTCCTTTTTCGGGCTTTCGCCCTTTTGCTGTACACATATTACCGTATTGCGGCGGACTTATCAATACCATTGTTACACAATCATTCGGAGGAGTTTTTGTGTATATTTCACGCTTATATATAAACGGGAAAAACCGCCCTGCGGCGGCCTCCCGGTATTCGCTCAGTTGTTTCCGGTGTAGCGGTGGATTATTTCAAGGATCTTATCCTGCTCGTCCTTGTCGATATGTATGTGCGCCAGCGCGTCGCGGGTACCGCAGTCGGTACAAATCGGGGTTTCGTTGTCCTCTCTTGAAATTGCCGGTCTGCCGGTGTAGGTCTTTCCGCATTTCGGGCACACGGCTGTAATCGTTGTTTCGTACTTCATATTCCCGCCTCCCTTCTGCTCCGGTCGACCGCGTCAAATAATATTTCGGGGTCGAATCCAAATTCCCGGTATCCCCAATAGCAGGCGTCGACGTAGCGTTCCGTCGGTATCCCGACCGGTCTGTCCTCGTGCATAATGTATGCGAACACCTTGCGCCTGCGTTTTACTCCGGACGCGATCCCGGTGTAGGTCACCGTCATTTCTTTTTTGTAATAAAAGCTCGGATAACCCTCGTAACGGTCGAGCGATTCAATATCGTCCGCGGTAACCTCCCACACCGCCGCCGGGAGGCTTGCTCCCTCCTTCGGCTCAATGGTCAGGTACGATCCCGTCCGGCTTCCCCGGAAAAGCAGCTCGTGATCCTTGATAACCGTGGTTCCCATAATTTTCGCCGTCGGGCATCGGAACTTCATCTGCCTTATATTCAGGTTGCTGCCGTAAGCCAAGTAATACTTTTTCATTTTTATCAATTCCTTTCCGAAGGAAACACCCTTCTACCACCTTAAGACCACCCGTCGGTGGTCGGAAGGTACCGGAAGGCTGTTCCCTTATGCCGGTCTGCCGTTTCGGAACGCTGTGTCCCCGGCGAGGCGCTTGGTAAGGAGCTCCCGCGCCGTCTTGAATTCTTCGCCTATAAATCCGAGGCGGAGGAGCCAAGTTCTCATCGCGTATTTCGGATTTTCGTTCTGCTGCGGTTTCGGGCTTGCCGTCCGCACCGTCTTTGCCATCTGGCTGAGCGCGAGGCAAAGCTGAATGTAGCTTTTAAGCTGTCCCGCGTGAATCCCGCCTTTGCGGTCCTCGCTCGGCTTGTCGAATTGGAAAAGTCTGAATTCAACCGTTCCCTTTGTGAAGGTCGCGTGGAGGTTGAGCATATGGTACCGGCTGTCGTTGTAATGGTGGTCTCTGCCGTAGTTTGCGCGGTGGCTGCCGTACCAGATATCCGCAAGTTTTGACATCGTCTTGGGTTTCTTTCTGTTCACTTCCGTTAAGAAGTCCGTGTCGACCGTTCTGCAATATCTGTTTATTCTGCTCCGGTCGAGATTAAGCGCGCTTGTGAGGAGCTCCTCGTGGCTCGCCATGATGTTGGCAAGGTTTCTCAAGGTCTGCGCCGTGTGTCCGTCCGCCCCGATGTGAATGTGAACCCCGCAGCCGCGTGACGCGTCGCTTTTCGCTCCCGCGTGTCTGAGCTTTCTTAAAAGCTCCTGCAAGGTTGGAATGTCGCTGTATGTAAGTATCGGCGTTACCATTTCGCATTTTTGATTGTCCGCGCCGCTTATGCTTACGTCCCTTTGGAATTTCCACTCTCTGCCCTCGGTGTCCCAAGCCGACCAAGTGTAGTATCCGTTGCGGTGCGCCGTGTCCTCGTATCTGCCTGTGCCGAAGTATCCGGCTGCGATCTTCGCGGCTTTTTCTCTTGTTATGTTGTTCATCTCGACCTCAACGCCGATGGTCTGCTTTTTCATTTCCTCGATCTGTG
>JAFLUR010000117.1 GCA_022508725.1 Oscillospiraceae bacterium | reverse complement strand
ATTCTGCAACGGAACAACTGTCACTTGTCAGGGCTTGTCACAGTGGGGAAGTCAGGATCTTGCGGAGCAGGGACTCAATTCGGTTCAGATACTGCGTTATTATTACGGAGATAATATAGAGCTTGCAACCACAAACAGAATAAGAAATGTTGCGACGCAGTATCCGGGATATCCTTTCAGAAGAGGAGATACAGGCGAATATGTTGTAATAATTCAGAGGAAGCTTAACAGAATATCCCAGAATTATCCGGCAATTCCGAAGGTATATCCCGTTGACGGGATTTTCGGTGAAAATACGGAAAATGCCGTACGCATATTTCAAAGTATATTTAATCTTGTATCGGACGGAATTGTGGGAGAAGCCACATGGAACAAGCTCGCATATCTGTATGTTGCGATTACGCGTCTCTCCGAGCTTGAATCGGAGGGAGTCACCGTTTACAGAGTATCGCTTAATTATGCTGGGGCGAATTACAGAGAACAAAGCAGCGATAATACAAAATCATTGCAGTATATGCTTGCGGTCATATCCGAGTTTAATGATTTTATTCCGTCGGTAAATCTGACCGGAATATATGACGAACAAACCAAAGAGGCGGTTATGGCATTTCAGCGCGAATACGGTCTGCCTGTCACGGGAACGCTCGGAACCGCCACATGGGATCTTATATATCGGGTATATATTTCCATATATTCAATTATTCTATCATCAAAGGAATATTTTCCCGTATCGACCGAACCATTTGACGGAAAAGAACAAACCCTGCGTTCGGCGGGAGAATCGGTAATAAATCTTCAGGAATATATAAACTGCATTTTCCTTGAAAAATACGGAATTAAGCCTATAGGAATAACGGGAATATTCGGCAGACAGACACAGCAGGCAGTCAGGCGTTATCAGGCGGACAACGGTCTGCCGGTTACGGGAATTGTAAACGACGCGACCTATCAAAGTATCGAAAATTCGTATAAAGACGTTGTTTATTCGACAACTTCAAGAAGAATGCAGTATCCCGGATTTGTTCTTCAAGAGGGCGATACGGATGATAATATAAGGGGGAATAATTATGTCTGAAAATATGTTCATATCCAATCCGATAATGAGTATACAATCTATCCTGCGCGTGATCTTATTCTATGACGGTGATGATACCACCGCTCTCATACCCGACGGAATATACGGACCGGAAACAAAAAGAGCCGTTGAAAACTTTCAAAAGGATTACGGTATGGAGGAAAACGGTATTATCAATTTTGAAACATGGCAGAAAATTATAGAAGTATACCGGAAAACGATCAACCGGTATTCCCCGCCTACCGGAGCGATAATATATCCGTCCGCGGAATGTATAATAAAACCGGCCGATAAAACGCCGTGTCTGTCCGTTATTCAAGTAATGATGAACAGCATAGCCGACAGATATAAAAATATTCCCAAAAATGAAATGAACTGTATACATGATGAAACAAGCGTAAATTCCGTTGAGGCGCTTCAAAAAATATTCAATATGGAAAAGAACGGAACGATAAACAAGGATTTCTGGGAAAACCTTACCCGGCTGTATGAAGTGGCGGTCACAAGAAATTTTATGCTTGACAATTGACGAATGAATATATAAAATTATATTATCGATAATATTACGCAATCGGACGTTTACGGTGAGGTTCCGTGACTTCACTGTAATGTCCGCTTTTGCGGTAGTTTTTGATAAATTCAATAAAACAAATTACGAAAGGATAAAGAGATGAAAGCATTAAAAAAGACTGCTCTTGTTTTGACGGCATTATGTATTTTTTCGGCTGTATTTTATCTGTATTCGAATTACAGGGTCATAAGTATCGGCAGCAGACACATTACGGATATCGGGGGGACGGAAAACTGTGACTGCATTATTGTTCCGGGAGCGGCGGTAAAGGGAAATGTTGTGTCGATATCGCTGAAAAAGCGTCTCGACGCCGCATTTGAGATATATGATTCGGGAAAATGCTCCAAAATAATCGTTTCGGGAGATCACGGCAGAGAAGATTATGATGAGGTCAATGCAATGCGAAATTATCTTTTGGAATGTGGAGTGGATATAGAAAATATATTTATGGACCATGCCGGTTTTGATACCTATGATACCGTATACAGAGCGAAAGATGTGTTTCTTGCGAAAAATCCCGTTATAGTATCGCAGGAGAGCCATGCGATGCGCGCGGCATATATCGCGGACCGGCTGGGAATGAGCTGCTGTTATATTCCCTCGGAGGGATACAGCAAGTACGAAAGCAAAATGCAGATCGTAAGAGAAAGTCTCGCAAGGGTAAAAGCCTTTGTTCAGTGCGAAATACTTCATTCAAAGCCAAAGTATTTGGGAGAGCCCATACCCGTATCGGGCAGCGGACTGCTGACGGAGGGATGACGGACGCCGTTATTTTGAAAAATGCTCAATAAATACTTGATAAATGAACCGCGGTGTGCTATAATTATGGAAACACCGAATAAATTACAAAAAATAATTCGGCGCCGGTCGGTTGGTCGTAAAACCGGTACGAATGTATGCGTGCTTTTGCGAAAGAATAAGCATATATTTTTTGACTGCCCTTAAACCGGTGTTTCTTCAGAAGTTTATCGGACAGGAGGATTGATCTTGTGGGAAAAATAACGGCACATACAAAACATCTCGGAATATTCGGTTTCCCGGTCGAGCATAGCTTTTCGCCGGTTATGCACAACTATATATCCGATAAGATCGGATTGGATTATGTATATACAGCGTATGAAATAAAACCCGAAAATATAGGTAAGGCGGTAGAGGCGATAAGGGCTCTCGGCATAAGCGGAGTCAATATCACCGCGCCCTATAAATTCGAAGTTATGAAATATCTTGATGAAACGGACAAGCAGGCGGAGCTGTTCGGTTCGGTAAATACTGTGGTAAACAGGGACGGAAGACTCATCGGATACAATACCGACGCGTTCGGATTTTATTCCGCGCTCGAAAGGAACGGTCAGAGCGCGGAGGGACGGGATATCCTGATATTCGGCGCCGGTGGAGCAACCAAACCCATAGCCGTGCTTTTTGCTCAAAAAGGAGCTAAAAGCATTACGATAATCAACCGCACGGAGGAAAAGGCACGGGCGATAGCGGAGTATGTAAAGGAAAAAACGGGATATGCAATAAATTTAAAAAAAGAGCTTGAAAGATATGACATCGCTGTAAATACGACTTCAGCGGGAATGGCTCCGCAGCTTGACAAATGCCCTGCGGATGACTTTTCTTTTGCGGATAAAAATACTTTCTTTGCGGACATGATATACAATCCCGATGAAACGATATTTTTGAAAAAAGCAAAGGAGCTCGGAGCCGGGACCATGAACGGTCTGGGTATGCTGATAGGTCAGGGCATAATTTCATATGAGCTGTTCACCGGCGTAAAAATAGGCGATGATATGTATGACAATATAGCCAAAGAGGTATTCGGAAGATGAAAAATATAGTTCTTACGGGATTTATGGCATCGGGCAAAACCGAAACGTCAAAGGATCTTTCGCGTATAACAAGCTTTAAGCTCGTTGATACCGATGATATGATAGTAAAGCGAGAGGGAAAAAGCATAAATGAGATATTTTCCGAAAACGGCGAGGAATATTTCAGAAAAGCAGAATCGGAAATCATAAAAGAGGTAAGCGGATTTAAAAACTCCGTTATATCCACGGGAGGCGGCGTTGTTCTCAATAAGGAAAATATAGAAAATCTTCGTGTAAATTCGATTATTTTCTGCCTCTCTCCGTCGTTTGATGTAATAAAGGAGCGAATGGAGGAGGCGGCAAAGTCACGTCCTCTTATGAAGAACGCGGGTATTGATGAAATATATCAAAGATTTCTGCAGCGTCAGCCGTATTATGATAACTGTGATTATAAAATAGATATTACATCGGTTCATACGCCGCTTATGATAGCAAAGAGAATATGGGAGATCTATAAGGAGGTATAATATCCATGGGAGCTGTATTCGGAGTCGCGGGAAACAGCCAAAGCTTTTATGATGAAGGATTTAAGGCGTCAGAGGATATGCCGGCGTGGCTTTGGTCAAAGGGACTTGACGCTTATGAGTATCAGTGCGGGAATGGTGTGAGAGTCGGCGCGGAAACGGCGCAGCGGATAGGAGAAAACGCAAAGTCTGCCGGCATAATTATGAGCGTGCATACGCCGTATTACATAAATCCCGCAACACCCGACGACGAAAAGAGAGAAAAGGGCATAGGATATATTATGCAATCGCTCGAATGTGCCGCAAATATGGGCGCGGAAAGAATAGTTATCCACAGCGGCGCCGTCGGCAAGCTTACAAGAGAAGAGGCTGTCGGATATGCCGAAAAAATGCTGACGGCGGCAAAAGAGCGCGCAGACGGCGCGGGATTCGGAAACATACATTTTTGCATAGAAACAATGGGAAAAATAAATCAGCTCGGAGATTTGGATGAAGTCATGCGGCTGTGCGGCACGGACGATTCGTTTCTGCCGGTTATAGATTTCGGGCATTTGAACGCGAGAACACACGGTTCGCTGAAAACTACGGCTGATTTTGAACATATATTTGACACGATAGAAAATAAACTCGGTTCGGACAGGCTGAAAATTTTCCACAGCCATTTCAGTCATATCGAATATACAAAGGGGGGAGAGAAAAAACATCTCACCTTTGAGGATAAGGAATACGGACCGTTTTTTGAACCGGTTGCAGAGATCACCGCAAGAAAGAATTTGAGCCCGGTTTTTATATGCGAATCGGCAGGGACGCAGACGGAAGATGCGATCGAAATGAAAAGAATATATAAGCAATATACGGTTTGATTTTTTAGGAGGGTTTTGTTATGAGAATGACGCGTGAGGTCGATTACGCTTTGAGAATAGTCGCAATGCTTTCAAAAACGGGAACTCAGATCGAAGCAAGACAGATTGCTCACAAAAATGATATTCCGTACAGATTTGCGCTGAAAATACTCAGAAAGCTTGTTCAAAGCGAAATTGTGAAATCATCAAGGGGAGTAAACGGCGGTTATTCTCTGAACAAAAGCGCATCGGAGATTTCCCTTAAAGATGTTATAGAGGCTCTTGACGGACCGATAGCTGTAAATCATTGTATAGAATTGCCGGAAATATGCGATAATACGGGAGTATGTCCGATACGCCGGAAGCTTTTGTCGGCTCAGAAAAAGTTTGCCGATGAGCTTGCGTCGGTAAATTTTAAAGAAATAGCGGGCGAGATGGAATAAAGGTCGGAGGTGCGGATGAAAGCAAAATCGGTTTATATTTGTTCGGAGTGCGGATATGAGGCTTTAAAATGGCTGGGTAAATGCCCGTCATGCGGGAGATGGAACACGATAGATGAAGTGACGTCATACGCAAAAGGCGCGGCGAATATTCCCAAAGTCCGGACGGAGGATATTAAAAGCATAAATCAAATAAAAACGGAAGACGAGGTACGGTATAAAACGGGCATAGGCGAGCTTGACAGAGTACTCGGCGGCGGAATAGTCAAGGGATCTCTTATTCTTGTCGGCGGCGATCCCGGAATAGGAAAATCAACACTGCTGCTCCAGCTGTGCCGGTCGTCGGGACGGAAAATATTGTATGTATCGGGCGAGGAATCGGAAATTCAAATCAAACTGCGTGCCGAAAGACTCGGTGTAAATTCGGAAAATCTGTACATTGTTTCGGAAACGGAAGTATCGAAAACAGAAGCGTATATAGCTGCGGCAAAACCCGAGATCGTTATAATAGACTCAATTCAGACAATGCACAGTGATGAGGTATCATCGGCGGCGGGAAGCGTGTCACAGGTCAGAGAGGCTACCAACATATTTATGCGCATAGCAAAGGAAAGCTCTGCGGCAATGTTTATAGTGGGCCATGTCACAAAGGAGGGCGCTATTGCCGGTCCGAGAATACTCGAGCACATGGTCGATTGCGTGCTTTATTTTGAGGGCGACAGGAATATGAGCTTCAGAATACTCAGGGCGGTCAAAAACAGGTTCGGCTCCACAAATGAGATAGGCGTGTTTGATATGAATACAACCGGATTGACGGAGGTCGAAAATCCGTCGGCGGTTCTTTTGGAGGGCAGAAGCACCGATATAAGCGGAAATACCGTGATATGCGCTATGGAGGGCAGCAGGGGAGTGCTTGCCGAGGTTCAGTCGCTGGTTACAAAAACATCGTTCGGAAATCCCCGCCGGATGGGATCGGGCGTAGATCCCGGCAGGCTTATTCTGCTTATAGCCGTGCTTGAAAAAAGGATAAATTTAAAATTATCCTACTGCGATGTTTATGTTAACGTGGCGGGCGGAATGAAAATAGACGAGCCGGCGGCGGACTTGGGGATATGTATGTCGATCTTCGGCGGAATGAACGATGTGTGTATGCCACCGGATATGATCTTTATAGGCGAGGTCGGATTGGGCGGCGAGATACGCGGCGTTACACGGCTTGAAAAAAGACTTTCCGAAGCTTATAAAATGGGATTTTCGCGCGCCGTTGTTCCCGCTATGTCGATGAAAGGCATAAATATTCCCGAGGGAATGAAAGTAAAGGGAATAAAAAATCTTAAAGAGGCAATAAGCTGCGTTGTGTGAAAGATATTCCAAAACACGAAATTCGGATATTTTTGAAAAAAATTTTTATAATTTAAAAAAAATACTTGATTTTTTCCGGCAATTATAGTATAATGGTAATGTATTTGAGTTGTATGCGGATATGGCGGAATTGGCAGACGCGCATGATTCAGGTTCATGTCTTTCACGAGGTGCAGGTTCAAGTCCTGTTATCCGCACCACATTGTCGCGGACTTTTATATATCGTTCGCGACGATTTTTTTATGCCAAAAATTATCAGTGTTTCCTTAGAGCCTGTTTAGTATCCTCCAATCATCATCTTTTTGGCATATTTTCC
>JAFLUR010000116.1 GCA_022508725.1 Oscillospiraceae bacterium | reverse complement strand
AAACCGCCGTTGTTTATCTCATATTCCTTCTTTCTGAAACCTGTCACCGTCTCCTGAACATCGTTAACCTCGTCGCCTTTTTTGAGGATTGAGTTAAACGTGTAAAGATACGGGTCTTTATCGCTCCAGAAACGCATATTCTCCGCTTTTGCCGAAGCCGTTATGTACGATACATCGACCGTGCTTATATCGGTATCGGCGGGATTTTCGTCATACGCGTCGGCGGGAATCATGTTCATGAAATGCGCGTCGGCATCGCTTGCCTTTTCCGCAGTTCCGTCCTGCTTAAACGAATAAGCGAGAGTTCCGTCCATAGCCACAACATCCACCTGCAAGGTCAGATCCGCATCGGCATCGGTCTCGTTTCTTATCTCCGCCTTGACATTGATCGTAGCCGAAGCGTTGTCTATATCAAAATCGGAGCCGTAGATATAATTACCTGTTGTCTTTAAGTTGTTGTAAAGCGGAAGCGTCTGGTAAATCTTGCCTTTCGCGTAAAGATTTACGTTACCCGTGATACCGCCCTGAACCTCGTTGAAGTCCTGTGTGTTCCACTGATAGCCGTATCCGTCCGCCGCACCGGGTTCGCTCCCGGGCTTTGTCTCGCGCGTATCGTTATTGTTTCCGCGCGATGCAAGGTTATCGGTCGCAACCGCGATCACGTTGTCCTCGCCCGGCTTTACATAATCGGTAATATCAAAGCCTATCGGCGCAACGCCTGCCTCATAAAAGCCCACTATTTCTCCGTTTACATAGAGATATACCGACTGTCTTACCGCCTCGAACTCAAGGAACATCTTCTTTCCCTCATCGGAAGCGGGTATTATGACGTGCTTTCTGTAGAACATAAAGCCGCGGTAAAGGCTTGCTTCTCCGGAATCGTAAGCGTTTCCGTCGAATGTGTCCTCCGCGTTGATCGGGTGAGGCACCGACACGTCTTCCCACTCGCTGTCGTCATAGTCTACCTCATAAAATCGCTTTCCGTCCTTTTCGACGCTCTCGCTTGCCGCAGCAAGATACGGACCGCCGGACGCCTTTGTGAATTTCCAGTCAACGTTCATGTTATACGTTACCGACGGGCTCTCGGGCTGAGAGTATGCCGGTTTTTCCGCGCCGCTTTCTTCGGCAAACACAGGTATTGCCGGAAGAACCGTTGCAAGCATAACCAATGCCATGACTGCTGAAATAATTTTTCGCATTTTTATACCTCCTCTTTGTTAATGCATCCTCACGGCGCCGACCGGGTCACCGCTTGGATATTTTGATATTTTTATGTATTTTGCATAATTATTTTTACAAACAATTACACATTTTATATAACAATTATAACATATGCGAAAAATTTTTTAAATTTCATTTGTTGCTCTATTTACGAGCCGTATTGCAAATATTGCGGTATCCGGTATTCCGACGGCTTCACAGCGTGATCGTATCGTCACCGGTATTTCTTGAAAAAAACTCGGTTGGCGACAAACCGCCGCTGTATTTGGTAAAGCTTTTATAAAACAGCGAATAGTCGCTGTACCCGCACAGCACGGATATATCCGTCATGCTTTTGCCCTGCGCGTACAGGTTTCTCGCGTGCATGAACCGCAGGAGAGTGATATAATCCTTGACCGTTATTCCCGTGTCCTCTTTAAACACATGACACATATAATATTTGTTGAAATACACCCTTTCCGCAATTTCGTCAAGCGACAGTGTGCGCGTAAAATTGCGGTCTATATAATCCTTTATTTTCTGCGTCCTTTTCGGGGACGGATACGGCAATTCAAAAGACGTTCGCATACAGTCGCATACCGCGACCGCCAGCCGGATTATACAGCTTTGCATCAGGACCTCATATTCCATGGGCTTTTTTGTCATATATTCCCGTATCTCATAAAAGAATTTGTCTATCCCGTATTTTTCGGCATCGGCGGCGGCTATTTTATGCTTTTTTGCGGCGTTGTCGAATCTCTGAGAAAAGGAGCGGGAAAACGGCGCGAAAAAATCGCCGTCAAACTGCACGAAATGCCGCTCATACAGGCTGTCGTCCGTAAAAACAATGGAGTGGAGCTCATGCGGGCGCGTGATGAACACATCTCCCGGATGTGCGGAATATTCGCTTCCGTTTATTATATATTTCGCGTTTCCCCTTTTAAAGAACAATATTTCATAATAATGATGCATCTGAAACGTCAGATTTTGCGGATTGAATTCGTCATAGCTGTACATAAAATGCTCGCGCCTTAAAGAAAGCTTTGCCATATATCACGCCCTCCGATTTTTCTGTCATTCCCCGTAAACAACAACGGGTCCGCGGGAGCATCGTCCCGAAAATATTCCGATGTTATTATATCATACAAGCGCGGCAAAGTCAATATTGCGGGAAAGCGCAAAAAAAGAGCGTCACTTTCCGGACGCTCTCCGATAAATTTTATCCTTTTGTCTTTTTTATTATTTTCAGCCTTGTCAGTTCTTCTCTTTCCTTTTCCTCAAGAGAAATCTGTATCTGCTTTGTTATCTCGGTATACAGCGGAATTGTTATGTTTTTCAATACGTTGGTGCGCTTCTGCGTCTTTTTGATATTCATCGCCAAACGATAAACCGCGTTCTCTATTTCGGCAAGACGCGCCGCAAAAATTTTGACCTGATTGAATTTCACATACGCCTCATCAAGAGCCGAGCTGCTTGACGCTATGCCGTATTTAAGCTCCCGGGAATTATCCGGTATCGTTACAACGGGTATTTCCACACCCATAACGCCTCTTACGCGGATATTCACATTCCGTTCTATATCCACAAATTGCATATGCTCCTTAACGCCCTCAACACCCATCATAATATTGGCTATTTCCAAAGCATGGTATGCCTCCGCAAAGGTTTTGTCTATACCCGACTGCACGTCCTTTGCCTCATCAATAAGCGCCATCATCTCACGAATAAGAATATTCCGCTTTTTATCAAGCATTTCATATCCCTTTTGCGATAATTTGAGAGTATTTTTCGCTATCATAAGATTACCCTTGGTAGGGGCAATATTCTTCTGCATTTATACACACCTCTCAATCCTCATAGGGCTTATAATACTTTTCGAGTATCTCGTTATTTACTCTGTCAAGCTCGGATTTCGGCAGTATTCCGAGAAGCTTCCAGCCCAAATCAAGCGTTTTTGTGATACTTCTGTTTTCAAGCTTTCCCTGCATGAGAAATTTTTCCTCGAAAATTTTTCCGAATTTCATATATTTTTTATCAAGCTCGGAAAGCTCATCCTCACCTATTACCGACGCAAGACTTCGCGAATCCTCAACCTTTGAATATGCCGCAAACAGTTGATTTGCCAGAGCCGGATGATCCTCTCTCGTAAAGCCCTCCCCTATTCCGTCCTTCATAAGACGCGAAAGCGACGGCAGAACCGACACCGGCGGGTACACTCCCTTGAGAGTGAGATTTCTGTCAAGAACGATCTGTCCCTCGGTAATATATCCCGTAAGGTCGGGGACCGGGTGAGTTATATCATCGTTGGGCATTGTCAGAATAGGCACCTGTGTAACCGAACCCTTTGAACCTTTAACAATTCCCGCGCGTTCGTACAATGACGCAAAATCACTGTATAAATATCCCGGAAATCCCTTTCTGCTCGGTATCTCGCCCTTTGAGGACGATACCTCACGCAGGGCCTCGGCATAGGACGTCATATCGGTAAGTATCACAAGAACGTGCATATCATGCTCAAACGCAAGATATTCCGCCGCCGTGAGAGCGCATTTCGGCGTGATTATCCTTTCAACAACGGGATCGTTCGATAAATTAAGGAACATTACGACCCTGCCCAGCGCGCCGCTCTCCTCAAACGAACGCTTGAAATAAGCGGCGACATCATGCTTTACGCCCATAGCCGCAAAAACTATCGCAAAATTTTCGTCCTCGTCCGAAATTTTGGCCTGTCTTGCTATCTGCACCGCAAGATTATCATGCGGCATACCGTCGCCGGAGAATATCGGGAGCTTTTGTCCCCTTATCAATGTGGAAAGACAGTCGATAGACGATATTCCCGTCTGAATAAAATTATTGGGATATTCACGCATTACGGGATTCATCGGCTTTCCGTTTACATTTCTGCTTTCCTCGGCGTAATATTCCCCCAGTCCGTCAATGGGTCTGCCCGCTCCGTCAAGCGTTCTGCCCAGCATCTCCTTTGAAAGAGCAAGCTCCATCGGATGACCCATAAACATTGTTTTTGTATTCGTAAGCGAAAGTCCGGTCGTTCCCTCAAACACCTGTATGACCGCCAGATCGCCGTGTATTTCTATAATACGTCCGATGCGCTTTGTGCCGTCGTCCACGCTTATTGTTACCATATCCTCGTACGCGGCGCCTTCAACGCCGTCAACGGCGATAAGCGGACCTTCTATACTTTTTAATCCTATATATTCGATCAATCAAGATCCCTCCTCTCCGTTTTATACGTTATCCTTGATTATTTCCATGCATACTTCGTTTATGCGCTTTTTCAATTTTTCAAATCCCGCCTCATCGTCATTTGCAATATTGTATTTTACTCTGATGACCTCTTCCGACAGGTCGCTGCCGCGGAGCAGCGAAATGGGAATTCCCTTTGATACTATATCCTGTATTCTGCCGTAATAATGCAGGATAAGATCCATCATTCTATACTGCTTTATAAGCGGAACATAGGTATCCTCCTTGTGGTATGCGTTCTGCTGAAGAAATCCGAGCCTTATCACCCGCGCAATTTCAAGCACCGCTTTCTGTTCGTCCGGAAGAACATCCTCTCCTATAAGCTTTACTATCTCCATAAGGCTGCTCTCCTCCTGCAAAAGAGAAAGTATTCCCGCGCGCGCCCTTATAAAATTCCTGTCGATATTCTCCTCATACCAATCCGAAAGATCATCAACATATTCCGAATAGCTCGTAAGCCATGCGATAGCCGGATAATGCCGCGCATACGCAAGCGATTTGTCAAGCGCCCAGAAGCACCTTATAAATCTTTTGGTATTCTGTGTAACAGGCTCGGAAAAATCC
Organism: Oscillospiraceae bacterium; assembly: GCA_022508725.1. Lineage (GTDB taxonomy): Bacteria > Bacillota > Clostridia > UBA1381 > UBA1381 > JAFLUR01. The sequence continues at coordinate 1,941 of JAFLUR010000116.1, read as the reverse complement.
GCGCCCTGCGGCGAAACCGCCCCTATTATCGTTACCGAGCCCTCGGTGCCGTTCAGATTATGCACATAACCGGCTCTTTCGTAAAATCCCGAAAGTCTCGACGCAAGATATGCCGGAAATCCCTCTTCCGCGGGCATTTCTTCAAGACGGCCGGAGATTTCCCTGAGCGCCTCCGCCCATCTTGATGTGGAATCCGCCATTATCGCGACATGATAACCCATATCCCTGTAATATTCGGCAAGGGTAATGCCTGTGTATATGCTCGCCTCACGAGCGGCAACGGGCATATTTGACGTATTTGCGATAAGAACCGTTCTGTCAAGAAGCGGTCTTGACGATTTCGGGTCAAGCAGCTCGGAAAATTCGTCAAGCACCTGCGTCATTTCGTTTCCGCGCTCTCCGCAGCCGATATATATGATTATATCGGCGTCCGACCATTTTGCCAGTTGATGCTGAGTCATTGTCTTTCCCGTTCCGAATCCGCCCGGGATCGCCGCCGCTCCGCCCTTTGCAACCGGGAACACCGAATCGATTATACGCTGACCCGTTATAAGAGGTCTGTTTATTTCCATTCTTTCACCGTACGGTCTGCCCGTTCTTATGGGCCATTCCTGCCTGAGTGAAATTTCCTTTTCCCCCTGCTTTGTCCAAAGCCTTACTATAGGCTCGTTTATGTTGTAATCTCCGTCAGGCGCCGCCCATATTACCTTTCCCTCCTTTATATCGGGAGGAACCATCGAACGGTGAGTAATCAGGGAGGTTTCCTCAACCTCGGCGATTATATCTCCGCCGTGCAGATTGTCGCCTTCCTTCACCTTGATCTTTGTGCTCCACTTCTTTTCCTCATCAAGCGATGATATGGAAATACCGCGGTTTATAAACACGCCCGAACCGTCCGCTATGCCGCGCAGAGGTCTTTCTATACCGTCAAAAATATTTCCTATTATTCCCGGCGCAAGAACGACCGAAAACGGCTTGCCCATGGATATGACCGGTTCATTTATCCTGATTCCCGTTGTTTCCTCATATACCTGAACAATGGTTCTGTCCGATGTAACTTCTATAACCTCGCCTATAAGACGCTCGTGTCCGACAAGGACCATTTCCTGCATTTTCAGCGTATCGGATCCCTTGACCTCCGCAACGGGACCGTTTATTCCGTATATATATGCGTTATTCTCCATCAGTTCGCCTCCTGACTTACCGATAAATCGGTATTTCTCAAAAACTCGGCCCGCGCCTTTTCGGTCAGCGCGGAAAGTGAATAATCAACGCACTTGTTTCCCGAATATATCTTTAATCCGCCCGTAAAGTCCTCGTCCGAAAGCTCCGCTTTGCAGCCGGAAGCTTTTTCGATCATATCCTTATACCGCTCGTCCCTGCGCATCATACGGATCACACAATCATCCGCGCCAAGCTCCTTTATTCCCGACTCGACTTTTTCCTTGAGCCAGCCTTCATATTTGCCGCTTTGAGTGAATTCTTCGACTCTTTTGTCAACGTCTCCGAATATCTCATTTATGATACTCTCGCGTTTTATAAGCAGCTTCCGCTTTAACGCGGCTTCCGTTTTCAGTATCTTTTCGTTATCCTCACGGAGTTTTCTCAATATTTCTTTTTCCATATCCTCCCGAGCATTTTCGGTAAATTCTTTCTCCTGCCTTTCAACGCTCCGGTCAATTTCTTCCTGAAGTCTTTCACTCATACTGTCACGCTGTTTATTTGCCATTTCAAGAACCAGCTTTGAAAATGCCGCAAATTTTTCTTCAACGCCTGCCATATTCTCATATCCTTTCCGATTCCTTTTGATTATCCCTTAGAGCCTGTTCAGCATCTTCCAATCATCATCTTTTTGGCATATTTTCCCGCCGTCAAAGCACAAAATTCTTGAAATACACAAAGTATTCCTGCGAATTTTGTGCTTTGCCGGCAGAAAAATCC
>JAFLUR010000115.1 GCA_022508725.1 Oscillospiraceae bacterium | reverse complement strand
AAAATGAAGTTAAGCTCATCTATACCAGCCCTACATTTCAAAATCCGTCCGGAGCCACAATGAGTCTTGAAAAGAGGAAAAGACTGCTTGAGCTTGCCGGCAAATACGACGTTATCATTATTGAGGATAACCCCTACGGCGATCTGCGTTTCAGCGGTGAAGATGTTCCCACGATAAAATCACTCGACACCGAGGGAAGAGTCATATATGTCGGAACATTCTCAAAAATACTCTCCCCCGGTATGCGTTTGGGCTTTGTTGTCGGCGATACCGGATTTATCGACAGAATAGAGGTCGTAAAGCAGGTCAACGATGTTCATACCCCGGTATTTACGCAGATGATAGCACACGAGTTCATGAAAAAATTCGATATGCCCGCGCATATCGAAAAAAGCAGGAAGCTGTACGGAAAAAAAGCCGCATTTATGTGTGAAATGATAGATAAATATTTCCCGGAAGAGGTCACATATATAAAACCCGAAGGCGGAATTTTTATCTGGTGTACCGCTCCGGAGTATGTCGATACAAATATGCTTCACAAAAAATGTATCGATCATAACGTTGCCATAGTTCCGGGTTCAAACTTTTCCATAGACATAGGAAAGCCGACAAATTCTTTCAGACTCAACTACTCCACTATGCCCGATGATAAGATAGAGCAAGGCATAGCCGCCGTGGGAACGGTCCTTAAAGAATTTATATCCGGGTAAGTATTTTATAAATATATCTCAGAAAGGATAAGCGAAATATGGAAGACAAAAAAATTATTTTCAGCGGAGTTCAGCCATCAGGCACTCTTACGTTCGGCAATTATCTCGGAGCCATCAAAAACTGGGTCGAGCTGCAAAAGGACTACCGCTGCATATATGCCATGATGGATCTGCACACCATAACCGTGCGTCAGACTCCGGCGGATATACGCCGCAGGACTCTTGAAGTTCTTGCGCTTTATATCGCCTGCGGAATCGATCCCGAAGAAAATATACTCTTTATTCAGTCGCATAATCCGGCTCATGCCGAACTTTCATGGGTACTCGGCTGCTATACCTATATGGGAGAGCTTCAGAGAATGACACAGTTTAAAGACAAGTCCTCACGTCATGCCGAAAATATCAATGCCGGTCTTTTTACATATCCTGTACTGATGGCGGCGGACATACTTTTGTATCAGGCAGATTATGTTCCCGTGGGAAAGGATCAGATGCAGCATATTGAGATATGCCGTGATATTGCGCAGCGGTTTAATGCGATTTACGGTGATGTATTCAAAATACCCGAGGGTATGCTGCCCAAGGCCGGGGCAAATATAAAGAGTTTGCAGGATCCGACAAAGAAAATGTCAAAATCGGACAGCAATCCCAAGGCTTATATTTCAATGACAGACCATCCGGATGTTATAGTCAAAAAAATAAAAAGCGCCGTTACCGACAGCGAGGGCATAATCGAATACAGGGAGGACGACGAAACGAAGGCCGGAATAAACAATCTTATCACAATTATGTCGGCTGTCACAAAAAGAAACACAGATGATATTGTTGCGGACTACAGCGGCAAAGGCTACGGAGATTTCAAAAACGACGTTGCCGAAGCTGTTGTCGAAAATATAAGGCCTATACAGGAAGAATACGATAAATTGATCGCAGACAAAGCTTATCTTATGAATGTATGCTCAAAGGGCGCGGACGCGGCGAAAAGAATATCGCAGAGAACGCTCAAAAAGGTATATAAAAAGGTCGGCTTTATGGTTGAATAACGAGGTGCGGATATGGGTACTACCGAAAAATTGATTTTTACATTTGTTACATCTTTTGTGTTTTCCTTTGCGGCAAATCCGCTTGTTACAAGACTTGCGGTCAAAATGGGCGCGGTGGATATACCCAAGGATAACAGAAGAATGCATAAAAAGCCCATACCTCTGCTCGGAGGTCTGGCAATTATATTCGGATTTCTGGTCGCGATAATGTGTTTCGGAGAGATGTCGAGGGAACTGGGCGCAATGCTTATGGGCGCGGGCGTTATCGCGGTACTCGGTGTTATAGACGACTGCCGCGACCTAAACGCAAAGCTTAAATTTGTCGTTCAGATATGCGCCGCCCTTATCGTCGTGCTTTACGGAAATGTGCGGATAGAAGTATTTACAAACATAAACCCGTTCAGCGATAATCCGTATATAATTCTTCCGACATGGCTGTCGGTGGTCGGAACCGTGCTTTGGATCGTGTTTATCACAAACGCGGTCAATCTCATAGACGGTCTTGACGGTCTTGCCGCCGGAGTATCGGCAATCATGTCGGTTTCGCTGGTGTTTATAGCCGTAAGGATAGGCGAAGGAGCGATCGCGGTTATCGGAACGGCTCTTATGGGTGCCTGTTTCGGATTTCTGCCGTTTAATTTTAATCCGGCAAAGGTGTTTATGGGCGATACGGGCGCAACCTTTTTGGGCTTTATCCTTGCCACGATATCCATACAGGGAGCGTTTAAAAGCTATGCCATCATATCCTTTGCGGTTCCTCTTTTGATACTGGGACTTCCTCTGTTCGATGCAAGCTTTGCGATAATACGCCGGCTTGTCACCGGACAAGGTATAATGACCGCTGACAGAAAGCATCTGCATCACAGACTCATAGATTCGGGTTTTTCTCAGAAACAAACGGTATTTATATTATACGCAATAAGCGGCGTGCTCGGAATAACGGCGGTCGTGCTTGCGGAAAGCGGCGCTCTCAGAGCATTGCTGCTCCTGCTTTGTGTTCTTGTATTGCTTCTTATAGGAAGTTTTATAGGAACAAATGATATAAATAATGTAAATAATATACAATCGGACGAATCACCGGAGCATATTGATATATCGGAGGATGATAAGAAATGAAAATCAAGGTTATGACTGTATTCGGAACAAGACCCGAGGCTGTAAAAATGGCGCCGCTTGCATTGGAACTCAAAAAATACGATGAAATAGAGCCTCTGGTCTGCGTAACGGCTCAGCACCGTCAAATGCTCGATCAGGTTCTTGAAATATTCAAAATAACTCCGGATTACGATTTGGACATAATGAAGGACAGGCAGACTCTTGCGGGAATAACCACAAGAGTTCTCGAAGGCATGGATAATGTATTAAAAGAAGCAAAGCCGGATATAATATTGGTACACGGCGATACATCAACGACCTTTGCCGGAAGCTTGGCGGCATTCTACAATCAAGTAAGCGTCGGTCATGTTGAGGCGGGTTTGAGAACCTATGACAAATATTCTCCGTTTCCCGAAGAAATGAACAGATGCCTTACCGGAAGAATTGCCGATCTGCATTTTTCACCCACCTTGCAGAATAAAAATAATCTGCTCAAGGAAGGAATAGATGAAAATAAGATATTTATTACCGGAAATACGGTAATAGACGCTCTTAAAACAACGGTAAAGGACAATTATACATTCTCGGACGACACGCTTAACCGGTTGGATTTCAACAATAAAAGAATAATTGTCGTTACGGCGCACAGACGCGAAAATCTCGGCAAACCGCTTGAAGCCATCTGCGGCGCGCTCAAACATATCGTTGAGAATTATCCCGATACGGAAGTTGTTTATCCCGTACATCTTAATCCCGCCGTGCGTGAAACGGTGTTTGGTATATTGGGGAATTCTCCTCGTGTTCATCTCATTGAGCCGCTTACGGTCGATGAGCTGCACAACGCCATGAAACGCTGTTATATGGTCATGACCGATTCGGGCGGACTTCAGGAAGAGGCTCCCGCATTGGCAAAACCCGTTCTGGTTTTAAGGCGTGAAACCGAGCGTCCGGAGGCTGTCGAGGCCGGAACCGTTAAAATAGCCGGTGTTGACAAGAATGAAATCATACGTCTTGCGCTCGATCTGCTCGATAACAAAGAAAGCTACAACAAAATGGCTCATGCCGCCAATCCGTACGGCGACGGCGAGGCGTCAAGACGCACCGTTGAGGCAATACTTTATCATTTCGGAAAAAGAAAGGACAGACCTCTTGATTTTAAATCATAAAAAATCCGAAATATCCATGTACTTATATCAAGCATACAGCCGGTTTTTTATAGACTGCGGCTCTGTTTTTTGATTTTTCGCTGACCGGCATATTTATGCCGGTTATTTTTAAGGAGGAAGAAACATGATTTCTGTTATTATTCCGTCATACAATGAAGAAAAAATCGAGGAAAACATATCCGAGGTCGCAGCGGTACTTGAAAAAAACGGCATTTTATATGAGATAATCATAATCGACGACGGTTCGGATCGCAACATAAAATACGACAATATTTTAAAAAAAGAAAAAAATATCAGAATTATATATCTCAGCCGCAATTTCGGTAAAGAAAGCGCGCTGTGCGCCGGGCTGGACAATGCCGCCGGGGATTGCGCGGTATGCATGGATGCCGATCTGCAGCACCCTCCCGAGCTTATTCCGCAAATGTACAGTCTTTACAAAAAATGCGGATACGATATCGTGGAGGGCGCAAAATCCGATTTGGGGAAAAGAAATGCGGGATATGCCTTTTTGAGCGGTATATTCTACAGACTGATAAAAATATTGACGGGAAAGGATATTAACAGAAACTCGGATTTTCGCCTTATCGGAAAAAAACCTCTTTCGTCAATACGCGAAATGAAAGAATGTAATCTGTTCTTTCGCGAAATAACCGACTGGGTAGGTTTTTCAAGAGTGCGTATATACTTTGACACGCAGGAAAGAACCGGCGGAACATCAAAGTGGACACCCAAAAAGCTTTTCTCTCTCGCTGTTTCCGCAATAACCCTTTATACATCATTTCCGCTGTATATACCGCTGATAACAAGCATTATATTCCTTTTCACGGCATTATTCTCCGGAATATTCAATATTATATCGGAACATCATTCCTATACTCCCCTCCTGTTCTTTCTGTCCTCCGTATTATTGTTATGCACAGGCATTACGGCAATATACACAGAAAAAATATATCGTGAGGTTCTCCGCAGACCCAGGTATATAATAAAAGAAATCAAAGGAAACGCGGAAAAATAAATTTTACTCATTTATTTAACGACCGACCTCGTTTTCCCGACATATATCTCAGTATCGTCATAACACAGGCGGTTTACCCATACCTGCCCTTGAGCCTGTAGGGCATACACAAATATAACTCAGACCGTAAACCCGGCTATACCCGCAATCTCGGATCTCCCTCAATCATATTCTTTACCGTAAAAAATCCCTCCGAAAAACGTAATCCGGCTTATTACAGCATTAAAAAGCTTTTTTGCTATATGCATTTTATATAAAAAAACATAAAAATTACAGTCCTTTTATATAGATTATGGTAATATTATTAATAAAAATTTGTTTATTGATAAATTCTTATTGAAATTACATCGTTTTAATAGTATAATAATATCGGAGATGAATTATTATACTTAATTCCATATACTGCGGTTTTGTATAATGCCCGGCGATTTTTGATTGTTACAAATGAATAAAGGTGTATTATGTTCGGATATGTGAAAATATCGGATACTGTCAGCGACAGTGATTATGAAATATATAAAAGCTATTACTGCGGTTTGTGCCGTGCTTTGAGGCATTGTTCCGCTCCCATTTCATGCATGACTCTCAGCTATGAAGCGGTATTCCTTTTTATACTGCTCTCGGCGGTCTCGGACGATGATATTCCGACATCTTACCGGAAGTGTTTGTTTCACCCGTTTTTCGGAATAAATACTGTCGAGAATAATTATATAAGCTCATACTGCGCGCATATAAACATTATTATGGCTTATCTTAAAATACAGGATGATCTGTCCGACAGCAGGAAAAACAAAACCGTTATCGCGGAACTTATATTCAGACGTATATACAAACGCTCAAGCTCGCTTTATCCGGATATTTCGGATATAATATGCCGCTGTATCGACAAGCTGCACAAGCTTGAAAACGAAAAATGCAATAACGCCGAGCTTTGCGCGGACTGTTTTGCCGAAATGCTCAAAGCGGTTTTCTGCCCGTCTTTTATATCCGATCCGGATACCCGCCGCATTCTCGGCTCGATCGGATACGATCTCGGCAGATGGATATATATTATCGACGCAATAGACGATATTGAGGAAGATTTTAAATACAGTATGTATAATCCGTTTCTTGAAGCGGAGAATGTCAAAAATATAAAGGATATAAAGGAGTTTAAAAACAAAATATTCCTCTCGGAAGAAAGGATGCTTACATATACGCTTTACAGACTGTCTGCGGCGTTTGAGCTGCCGGATATAAAACGAAACAAAAGTGTTCTCGAAAATATTATATATTCCGGTCTGCCGGATATGCAGAAATATGTCGGAACGGGCAGAAAGTATTCAAAAAGCGGGAAAATAATGAAAGAGAAAAATAAATGAAAGAAAATTATTATAAAATTCTCGGGGTATCGGAAAATGACGACGACAAAACAATAAAAAACGCTTACAGAGAACTGGTGAAAAGGTATCATCCGGACCGGTATAACGACAATCCTCTTGCCGATATTGCGGAAGAAAAGCTGAAAAAAATAAATTATGCGTATGATGAAATAATGAAGAGCCGGTCGGACCGGAAAAGCTCTCATGATAAGGATCTCAAAAATAACGCGCATACCGAAAAAAATCAAAACCGCGCGAAGAAAAACGAACGTCGGAGCAATGGTTTCAGCGGTTCTGCCGTTGCCTTTAAAAACATCCGCATTTTGATTTCTCAAAATAAACTTTCCGAAGCCGAAACATTTCTTTCGGCTCTCGAAAAAAACGCGCAGTGGCATTACTTAAACGGTCTTATTCTGTTAAGAAAAGGTTTATATTCCTCTGCCGAAGCCGAAATAAAAAAGGCTGTGAAGCTTGATCCCGGTAACTCCGAATATATCGGCGTGCTTAACAATTTTATGAAAAATGCCCAAACCTATAAGGCGCGCTCCAAAGCGAATTCCGGTTATAAGCCGGCCGACGGTTCATTCG
>JAFLUR010000114.1 GCA_022508725.1 Oscillospiraceae bacterium | reverse complement strand
AATTTCGGACTTTGCCTGCGGGAAAATATGCCGAAAAGATGATGATCGGAGGATAGTAAACAGCTCTGAAGGCGATAAGTCTTTGACAAACGGCGGATAGTATGATATTATAATTACGGGACGTGTAATTTCGGGAAATATCGGTATTTCTTTAATGCGGCATCAACAGCTTTAAAATATTTGATTTCTGAGAGGTTTAATATGGTTAGGGATAAAAAAATTTCATGCTGTTTTACCGGACACAGGAATATTCCGGAGGACAAATACAAAGAGATAAGGTCGCTTGTCAGATCGGAAATGTATACACTCATTCTCCTGTCGGGGGTAAGGAATTTTATCGCCGGCGGCGCTCTGGGCTTTGATACCCTGTGCGCCGAATGTGTGTGCGAGATCAAGGAAGAATATCCGTCGCTCGGAATAAAGCTGCATCTGTATCTGCCTTGCACCGATCAGACAAAAAACTGGCGGAGTAAGGATATATCCAAATACGAGGAAATAAAAAATCATGCCGACAGCTGTATATTTGTTACGAATTCGGAATATACGAGGGACTGCATGAAAAAGCGAAACTATCGCATGGTTGACGACTGCGCCTACTGCATAGCCTATTTTTCCGGCAGAACAAGCGGGACGTCGCAGACGGTTAATTACGCGCTGAAAAACAATGTTGTCGTTATAAATTTATTTAAAAAGATCGTATTCCGGTGATATATCGGCGGACCGCCTCAAGCCTTTGCTGCTTGAGGCGGTCTGTTTTGATCGTGCGCACCGCTGCGGCGGACTTACGGTTTTTTACGAATCGGACCGGAAATACAAGTCTATATCCCGTATATCGTCGGGGATTTTTAATTTGTTGCCGCATTTATTCCAAAAATTCTTTGCGTTTTCCCAATGCTCGGGCAGTCCTTGTCTGCACTCCGGATCGATGATAACGGATATCGGACCGTCCGCGGTATTGTCTGTCGTCCATCCCCAATACAGCGTGCATAACGCATACGTCTTGTTGTTTTTTTTGTCCTCATACATCAAAAGCGTTTCGAAATTCTGCGAACCTTTTATATCTTTATAAGATATAAGAGTGTTTGTACGGGGGGAATCGGACATTCTTCCCGGACCCCACCCTATCTCTTTTGTATCGGAGAAGAACTGCTCTTTTGAGCTTTTAAACGCGCTGTACACAACATCGGGAATAATTTCCGAGTCCTCCGTGCTGTCAAGACGACGTTTTATTTCTTCCGAAACCTTCGACTCTTCGCTTACTCTTTTTAAATTATCTTTCACTGCTTCCACTTTATCCAGATTAAATGCTTTCAATTTGGATTCATCCTCTCTGAGCGCATTGATCAAAGCGCCGATCTTTTTGCTCCGGCTCGAAACGGTGTCCGACTCCCGTTCCCTTGTTTCGGTGTATCTGAAATCGGGGAAGGATTGGTCGATCGAATAATTCAGAGGAATACATATGCTTTGGTTTTGATTCCCGGTATCGTCGTAATTTCTTACCCTAAGATCCTGAGTTTTGTCCTTTGACCATGTATACGTCGTTTCGGCTTCGTCCGATGTTTTATATGAAAAATCATCGGCGACGAGCTGCACAAATGTGCATATATCTCCGGTCGTGCCGAAATTTTTGTGGGGATGAAAGCCGAAAATAATATCCGCGCCCAATGACCGTGCGTCTTTCGCGTTGATTGTGTAATCTTTGTTGAAAGCCCTGCAGCGGTATATGATTATTTCGCCGATATTTTTCACTTCCGATCCGATTGCCGCCGTCAATTCGAATCCGTTGCCGTCGTTATTTTTTTTGATATCCATAATGAACCTCCTCAGAGCCTGTTTAGTATCTTCCAATCATCATCTTTTTGGCATATTTTCCCGCAGGCAAAGCACAAAATTCTTGAAATACACAAAGTATTCCCGCGAATTTTGCACTTTACCGGCAGAAAAATCCGCTCAAAAATCCGATGATCTCAGATACTAAACAGGCTCTCATAAAAATTTTGTATTGCTCCGCTGCCCCGAATGATTTATACAAATAACAAACCGCGGCGTGTTTTCAAGGCTTTGCGTCTCACGGCTCGGACACATTCAAAAGCGTGAGGCAATAAATACAAGCAATAAATACATATGAAACGTATTCTTTGAATATTCGCAAATATTTGTCCGTCGGGAAAAAATTTAACGTTAAATATAATAACATCTTGATAAAAGGAAAAAATAGTGTTATAATTTTTTAAGAGCCTGTCCGGCATTCCCGGAAAAACCGTCGGATTTTTGATCGGAGGATACCGGACAGGCTATTGAGGAAACACTCAAATATCACAAAATAATTCAGATGAGAGGATCTTTAAAATGAACAAAAAGAGTAATTTTCTTGAGGCTGCCGAAGGATTTGACTGGGCGCTTCTTGCGGTTACGCTGTTTACCGCCGTTTTCGGGGTGGTCTCGATATACAGTGCGACACGGAGCATGGAAACAATGTCGAATGTCTATGTGCAGGGCGCGTCGCTTGTGATAGGTCTTGCGGTACTTACCGCCGCGGCGCTGTTTGATTACGAACAGCTTACGGTGCTTGTGCCTTATATATACTGCGCGTCCGTGCTGACTTTGATACTCGTGCTTATCCCCGGTATAGGCTATGCCGATAACTGGGGCGCGCGCAGCTGGATACGCTTTAATTCCGCCATAGGCTTTCAGCCGGCGGAGATCGCGAAGATCGGCTTTATAATAACCTTTGCGTGTCATCTTGAAAGGTCGGAGGAAAAGATAAACAAGCCGCTTACGCTGCTCGGTCTTGTTCTTCACCTCGGAATATTGGTGGGACTGATAATGCTTCAGCCGGACGCGGGCAGCTCTATGGTTTTCGCGTTTATTTTCTTTTGTATGATTTTTGTGGCGAATTTGTCGTATAAATATATATTACCGGTTTTGGCGGCGGGAATCATGTCGCTCCCCGTTATATATTTTTTCGTTCTCTCTCCCTATCAGAAGGACCGTATAGACGTTTTTTTTAATCCGGAAAGTCAGCCCCTTGCCGGAGGATATAACGTTATACAGTCGAAAATCGCCGTCGGCTCGGGAATGCTTACCGGAAAGGGCTTCCTGCGGGGAACGCAGAATCAAATGAAGCTGCTTCCGACAAAGCATACCGATTTTATATACAGCGTCATAAGCGAGGAATGGGGATTTATCGGCTCGGTGTTTATAATACTGCTTTTGTTTTTTATAATATACCGCTGCTTCAGAACAGCCGAAAATACGGGGACGCCGTTCGGGAAATATATATGCACCGGAATAGGCGCGATGTTTTTGTTCCATACCGTTGAAAATATCGGTATGTGCATAGGTCTTACGCCGGTCACCGGAATACCTCTTCCGCTCGTAAGCTACGGCGGAACAAGCCTTATAACCAATCTTGCCGCGATAGGTCTGGTTCTGAGCGTGTACCTGCACAGCAACAATTCGATGTTCAGTAATTATTAGGAGGATACCGTATGAAAAAAATACTGCCGTTTCTTAAACCCTACGGAAAGCAGCTTATTGTGGGACCCTTTTTCAAGCTTACCGAGGCGATACTCGAGCTGCTTATACCCACCTTTATGGGTCTGCTTATAGATAACGGAGTAAAGCGCGGGGATTTTGACTATACCGTAAAAACGGGGCTTTTTATGCTTGCTTTGGCGGCGGCGGGCGTATTTTCGGCATATATATGCCAATATTCGGCATCGGTTGCGTCGCAGGGTTTCGGGACCGATATGAGGAAAGCGGTTTTTAGGCACATCGGCACCTTTTCCCGTTCGCAGACAGACCTTTTCGGAACGTCAAGCCTTATAAACAGAATGACAAGCGACATAAATCAGCTGCAGTCGGCGGTCGCGATGCTGATACGCCTTGTTATCCGCGCGCCTTTTTTGTGTATCGGAGGGCTTGTCATGGCAATGCTTATCGATATCAAGCTGTCAATCGTATTTATGATGGTCATACCTCTTTTTATATTCGTTCTTACGGCGGTCATGAAAAAGACGGTTCCGCTTTATTCGCTTGTTCAGGGAAAGCTTGACCGTCTTTCTCTGCTTTTGAGGGAGAATTTTTCCGGAATAAGGGTGATCAGGGCATTTTCCGCGGGCGAGCGCGAAAAGGAGCGTTTTAATGCGGCGAACCGTGAATATGCGTCAACCGCCGTATATGTCGGAAAAATAGCGGCGGCGACAAATCCCGTAACGACTCTTATTATGAATTTCGCGGTGGCGGCGGTGATACTGGCGGGCGGAATAAGGGTAAATTCCGGAAGTATGACGCAGGGGCGGATAATTGCGTTTATAAATTACCTTACGCTTATATTAAACGCGATGATAGTCGTTGCCGACCTTGTGGTTTTGTACACAAAGGCGTATGCGTCGTCAAAGAGAGTGGAGGAGATACTGAATACCGAGCCGGATATGAAGTACGGAGACCGCACGGAGGGCGCGGACGGTGAAACGATAGTCGAATTTAAAAATGTGTCTTTGAAATATCCGAATGCCGCGATGCTTTCGCTGGAGGGTATATCCTTTAAGGTGCGGCGGGGCGAAACGATAGGGATAATAGGCGCGACGGGATCGGGAAAAAGCTCTCTCGTAAATATGATACCGCGTTTTTACGATGCCGAGGACGGCGAGGTCATGCTGTTCGGAAGAAACATAAAGGAATATACGAGAGAATTTGTCGAAAACGCCGTATCCCCGGTTATGCAGAAGGCTGTGCTTTTCGGCGGGACGGTCGCGGAAAATCTGCGTATGGGAAACAAAAACGCATCGGACGGAGAGCTTGAGGATGCGCTTAGGGCGGCGCAGGCGTATGATTTTATCGATAAGCTTGACGATAAGCTCAATTCACGCGTCGAGCGCGGCGGAATGAATTTTTCGGGCGGACAGCGGCAAAGGCTTACGATAGCGCGCGCGTTGGTCAAAAAATCCGACATTCTGATACTCGACGACAGCGCGAGCGCGCTCGATTCGCTTACCGAGTCGAATTTGAGAAAGGCTCTTGCGAATTACGATAAAACGATGTTTGTCGTATCTCAGAGAGTGATCTCGGTTATGAGTGCAGATAAAATAATCGTGCTTGACGACGGAAAAATCGCCGGTATCGGGACGCATGAGAGGCTGTTTGAGGATTGCGAAATATATAAGGAAATCTGCATATCGCAGGAGGCGGGAGGCGCGGCATGAAAAAGACGTTAAAAAAGCTTGCGGAATACGCCGCGGAGTATAAAGGCATAATAATGCGGCTTGTGCCGGCGGCGCTTTTGGCGAATATGCTTGCGCTTGCGGGACCGTATCTTTCGGGACGGGCGATAGATTTTATCGCGGGCGAAAATAATGTTGACTTTGACGCGGTAAGAAGATATTCGGTCGCTCTTATCGCGGCGTATTTGTTTTCGTCGGTATTTTTGTATGTATCGACCGTTCTGACAAACACGCTTGCAAGCAAGGTGATAAAGGATATCCGCGCGGACGCGTTCGCGAAAATATCCGGACTTCCGCTTAAATTTTTCGACCGCACCCCTCACGGCGATATTATCAGCCGGTTTACAAACGATACGGACGCGGTCTCGGACGGTCTTTTGCAGGGAATGACGCAGTTTTTCTCGGGCATTGTAACGGTTTTGGGATCGCTTGTTATCATGTTTACGCTTAATTTCAAGATAACGCTTGCGGTGCTTGCGATAACGGTGCTGTGCGTGTTTGTGTCAAAATTTATCGCGGCGCGCTCGGGAAAGATGTTCAGAGAACAGTCGCGGACGATAGGCGAGCTCAACGGATATATCGAGGAGATAACGGAAAACGGGGAAATAATAAACGCGTTCGGGTACCGGGAGGAAGCGATTGAAAAATTCACTCGAATAAACGAGCGTCTGAACAAATGCGGTCAAAAGGCGCAGTTTTATTCATCGCTTGTAAATCCCACAACGCGTTTTATAAACAATCTTGCGTATATAAGCGTGGGAGTGTTCGGCGGCATAGCGGCTCTTCACAATAATTTGAGCGTGGGAACGATATCCGGCTTTCTTATATATGCGACGCAGTTCGCAAAGCCGATAAACAGCATGACGGGAATATTGGCTCAATTGCAGTCGGCGTCCGCGTCGGCGGAGAGAATATTCGGCTTGCAAAAGGAAGAAAGCGAATCGGACGATTCGGGACTGCCCGATATGCCCGGGGGTGAGGGAAGCGTGGAATTTTCAAATGTGTCGTTTTCGTACACGGAGGATAAGCCGCTTATCGAGGATTTTTCGGTCAGGGTAAAGCCCGGAGATATTGTGGCGATAGTGGGACCGACGGGCGCGGGAAAAACCACGGTGGTAAACCTGCTTATGCGGTTTTACGATACCGACCGCGGCGGGATATTCGTCAATTCGGCGCGGATAGACAGGGTGAAGCGCGCCGGTCTGCGCAAATGCTTTGCCATGGTTTTGCAGGAAACATGGCTGTTTTCGGGAACCATCCGGGAAAATATCGCATATTCGCGCGCCGACGCGACCGATGAGGAGATAGAGAACGCGGCAAAGGCGGCGTATGCGCACAGCTTTATAAAGCGTATGCCGGACGGATATGACACCGTAATAAACGAGGACGGATCGAATTTGTCGCAGGGACAAAAGCAGCTGCTTACGATAGCGCGCGCAATGCTCCGGGATCCGGATATTCTTATTCTCGACGAGGCGACCTCAAGCGTGGACACAATGACCGAGCGCAGGATACGGCAGGCGTTTGCAAAGATGATGAAGGGCAGGACGAGCTTTGTTATAGCGCACCGCCTTTCGACAATAAAGGACGCCGATACAATACTTGTAATGAAGGACGGAAATATAATCGAAAAAGGAAATCACAACGAGTTGATCGAAAAAAGCGGGTTTTATGCCGAGATGTACAAAAGCTCGTTATAACAAAATCCCCCGGAAAATCGGGGGATTTTGTTACCAAGGAAACACAGGCTCTTACAGTCTC
>JAFLUR010000113.1 GCA_022508725.1 Oscillospiraceae bacterium | reverse complement strand
ACCGCTTAAATCCGCATCCTTATCGACAAGCATACCCAAAGCTCCCGTGACGGGCTTCATTTCCTGCCATACGAACGCTTTGATTTTGCCGCCCGCAGGCTTTGTAAGCCTTTCATCAAAGCTGAAACCGATAATACTGCCGTCATCGAAGCTTTCGCCTCCGTACGACTCGGCGGATATTTTCACTCCTTCAAGTGTACCGTCGGCGTTATACGCCGCAACATAACATTTCGAATCTCCGGGAACAGGATAATCAAACAAAACCGCCATACCTGTGTCGGTCATTGTAATTCCGGACGAACCCGGGAGCATTTCGACTATGTTCTCACTTTTTACCGCCGGCTTTTTATCGGTGACGGCCTCAATATCGCTCACCAAATCGTTTGCCGCGCGGATAACGCCCGGATAATCGCTCTCATCGATATGTATCACGGGGGTTTTGCTTTCGCTTACAAGCTCAACGCTTCCCGGCAGAGCAGTCATCGAAACATAGCCCGATACCGCCGCGGGAGAATTACTTTTAATGCGGTCGTTATCCTTATCGTCATCATCGTCATTTTTGTCATCACCGTTATTATTGCTGTTATCATCATCATACAGGCTTTCCAGTACCTCGACAACCGCCGGTATATAGAATTCCTCACAAGCTGCCACGGTCGGATGAGAACCGTTGCCGTTAATAATATATTTATTCATATACGCGTCTTTGGCGGTATGTCCGTATGTGTTAAGTCTTTCACCGGCGGAATTTTCATATGTGAACATATCAACAACTTCAACGCCCCACTTTTCGCATATCGCCATACTCAATTCACGCAGCTTTACTTGTATGTCGTGATTTCTTGCGTTAGACTCGTGGATCGTAACAAACACATATTTTGTTTTATCTCCCCACTTATTCTTCATCGTCTTTATTGTGTTCTCGAACGAACCGCAGAAGGTATCGGTATCAAACACGGTTGTTCCGTTCGGCGTTATTTCACCGTAGCATTCCGTCACGTCACGCTGAATTCCGCTCGGATTGAATTCCGGATCCGACGCGGCGCTTCCGTACGCGTCGTTCGTATAGCCTTCGAACAATACGATATCCGGCGCGTCGGAGGGCGCGTTGTTGATCTGCGTAAGTATATGATTGCTGCTTGACATGATCGTAGCTCCGTTTTTCGCCATCATATTAAGCTTCATCGCATAATTGTTAGCCGTAAGACGCATAAACGACTGTGCGGGCGCATTATGTCCGTAAACGATACTGTCGCCGAATGCATAAACCGATTTGTAATTCAGCACGCTCTTTATATCCGGCTCGTTAGGCAGTGCCTCACCGGTCACCTTTACTGTCAGATTGTCAACGCCGAGTGTTCCGTCGGTGCCGGGACTGCGAAGATATATCGAACCGATATTACTCTCTACAGCGCTGCTGTAGAAAGAATCGGTGCCCTCCCATGTGTCACCTTTCTCGTTTGTCAGCTTCACCACAACGGTTTCCCTGCCGAAATCCGCATCGGCTTCAATATGTATCCATTGATCCACAAAATCGATATTTGCGATTTTTTTGTTAAATTCCAATGTTGTCCCGTCCCTGTACAGTAATGCCAATATATGACCGGTGCCGGCTTCTATGCCGTAGTTTATATTGCCGCTGCCGAAAGTAGGACTTGAGCTGCCTATCGAAAACTCTCCGAGTCCCGGTTTGCTTCCCGTTGCGTGCGTGAATTTTACATCAGCCGTTATTCTGACCTCTTTATTCTCCGCACTCACCTCGTCAAACGTTGCATACGCGCCTGTAGAGCCGCTTCCCGTGGAATGTTTGATATACTTTGTTCCGTCGGTCTGCACCGCGGGAGCGGAACTGCCGGAGCCGGTATTCCAGTTATATACGCGCGTCGTATCCTCAAAATCATCGTAATAGTCAAACCGGTCGGTTTGATTAACCTCAAGCACAAGAGTCATTTGGCTTGCAAACTCCTTACTGAGCTCGGATTTTGACTCGTTGATCTCATAATAATCATAAAATCCCTCGTCATTTTTCTTCACAAAACCCGATTTAAGCTCATCGGGAACGGTATATGTGTCGCCATCGATATATTCCTCGGTCACCTCAACCGATCTTACCAACTCACCCTCCTCTTTGCGGTACTCGATCGTAATGTTTGCCGTTTCCGCCGCCGCTGCGATCGTCGGCACAAGCGGTATAAGCATTACAGCCGATAATACCGAGCTTATGAATTTCTTGATTTTTCCGCTCATAATTATACATTCCTTCCCGGATTTTATTTTTTACGATCCCATACCGCAGAGAGAAATTTAAAGTCGGCACGAGGTCGTAAAAATTATTTTCTCCGAAATAATTGTATCATAAAATCCGGTTTTATACCCGAAAAAAATTCTTAAATTCAAAAATAACCCGCACAATATTCTTAAATTTTTATTGAATAATTTCCGCCTGTATGATATTATATATATGAAACCGATTCTTGCGGGAGGTGTGTTTAATTGAAAAATCCGATTTTCAGCGAAACAAAAGGACTTACGATCAGCTTTGCGGAAGTATCAAGCCCGGTAAATATGTCGCGCCGCCATTATCATGACAATTATGAGATATTCCTTATGATAGACGGAGAGAAAAATTTATTTTTCGACAATAAAAAATATTTGATTGAAAAGGGCAGTCTTTTTGTGATAGAACCGTTTCTCACGCACGGTACGGCAAGCTCCGAAAATCCGTATTACAAGCGGTATCTTTTAAATCTCGATCCTCGGGAGCTTTCACCTATACTGTCGCAGCATGAAACAAATATGCTTTTTGACCGCATATCAACCTGCGTGCTCAGTCTCAGTGAAGAAAATTTCCGCACAGCCGCTTTTTATTTCGGCGAGATCGACCGCCGTAAACGTGAACACAATCCTTTTTCGGAAAAGCTCGCGCGTATGTTCGCCGTTCAGCTTACAGAGCTTATCTCTCGTGAGGCAGGGTCGCGGAGCGCCGTAAAACTTGAAAGCGCCGGGAAGAAAAACGAAATCCCGATCATGCACGCTTTAAGATACATAAATCTTAACTTTACCGAGAACATAACGCTTGATTTTATAAGCGAGTACGCTCATATGAGCAAGTCGAATTTCTGTCTTGTTTTTAAAAATGTGATGGGCGAAACATTTATTGAGTATCTTAACACCCTGCGCATTGCCCAAGTACATAAGCTGCTCATAACAACCGATATGCAACTTGGTGCCATTGCCGAACAAACCGGCTTTACTTCCGCGGATTATATGACGCGCATATTCAAAAGAGTACACGGCATATCGCCGTCCGCTGTCCGCAGAGGAAATATCCTGTCTTGAAAAATCAAAGGCAGTACGGACCCTTTTATAAAGTCCGGTTACTGCCTTAAATCTTCCCCTTTTTTATATCAAATTTTCCTTTCAGTTTAAGCTCGACTCTTTCGCAGTCCTTCTTTGCCTTATCATACCCGCTTTCGTAAGCATCCGTATACCACCGCAGGGCCTGAGTAAAGCTGCGGTTTACTCCCGAGCCGGTTTCATAGCATCGGGCGAGTACATATGCCGCTATGGGCAGACCCTGTTTTGCCGCTTTCGTAAGCCAATGTACCGCGGTATCATATTCCTGTCCGACGCCTCTTCCCCAATAATAATAAATTCCCAGAAGATACTGCGCCTGCGGATTATCCTGTTCCGCGGCAAGTGTATAATATTCGACAGCCTTTTCATAGTCCACCGAAACACCCTGCCCGTTTTTATAACAGTTGCCGAGATTAAGCTGTCCCACGGGATCATTCTGCTCCGCCGCCTTTCCGAACCAATATGCCGCTTTTTCAATATTAACATTTGTTCCGTGTCCGGACAAAAAATATTTTCCAAGCTCACATTGTGAACGCGCATCCCCCATGTACGCCGCCTTTGTCAGCCAATATACCTCTTTACGGCTGTCCTTCTCCACATACAGTCCTTTATTGTAAAATTCGGCTATATTTCGTATCGCTTCCACACTTTCAGCCGATGCTTTAAGAAAACAGTTATACGCCTCCGGCAAATTCTGCTTGACGCCTATTCCGCGCCTATAGCAGCAGCCGAGCCGATACATACTGTAAATATCGCCTTTTAACGCGGCGGCTTTATAATTATCGAATGCTCGTTTATACTCCCTGCCGTTTACGCCGTTGTCAAAATAATGATCCGCAATTTCCTTCATTGCATTGATATCCCCGTCATTTGCCGATACCTCAAGCTTTGCCATCCGTATATCAATGCCTTTTTGATAATTAAGCACCTTTTGCAGCCGCATCATGGATTCGTTTTCCAGTGTTTCTTTATCCCATCTGAGACCGAATTCAAAAGCCTTCACACCCTCACCGGCGATCTCATTCGACACAAACGCCTTTGACGCGAGAAATTCATATGCTTTCTTTACCGCCTTACTCTTATCGGAATTTTTTTGCCCCGCCTCATACAATATGTCCACGGCTCCCCTGTCAATGGCAATTTTCACCGCTTTGAGCTCTTTTTTCGGAATAAGTGAGCAAAGATCTTCATACAGCTTTTTATGATTGCTCTTTTTTATTGCACTCAGACCATCTTTATCTATAATATATCTCAACGCATCTCCGGGTGTTTTGATTCCGGTTATAACGCCGATATCCGAAACCTCGTTCGGATTTTCGGAAATATCTTCCGTCATTAACTCATCGGATATAAGTTCTTCGGGAATATCCTCGGGAATACCGTCGGAAAACAATTCAAAATCATTGAAATCGTTATTCGGGAAATTATTGTCCGGCACAGATGCGACGTCCGGCTTTACGTTCAAACCGCTTTCCGTGCTTTCGGCAGCTTCCGACATTTCCCTGTCAAATGCCGCTCTGTCAACCGGCTGACCGCAGAAAGGACAATCCGTTATTTCTTTCGACAGCTGAAGCAGCCGCGTCAAATTCTTGCCGCACTTTACACAGAACATTCCGTACTTTCATCTCCTTCCGTATGATCCTAAACATCTGTATTATATCAAAAAAATAACGATAAATCAATACAAATAAAGAAAATTTTCTTTAAGAGTGTTGAAAAATATGCCGGAATGTTATATAATATTACATCATGTGCGTGTATCGGTTAGGACCCGGTATCCGAAATCGGAAAAATTTTCCGATATACGGTTATATCCGGGAAAAATCATTCCTTTATTACGCATATTTTTCGGAGGACTCAATGAAAAGCGGTTTTAAATATTCAAATGATAATAAAAGATATCATACATGGAATTATCATCTGCAAAATAAATTCGGTTCAAAGGTTTTCAAAATTGCGCTCAACGCAGGCTTTACCTGTCCCAATATCGACGGCAGCAAGGGAGTGGGCGGCTGTTCCTACTGTTCGGGAGGAAGCGGCGATTTTGCCGGCGATCCGGAAAAAAGCATACCGGAGCAATTCAATGAGATAAAAGAAATGATGCACGGAAAATGGAAAAGGGCATTGTATATGCCGTATTTTCAAGCAAATACAAACACATATGCTCCGGCAGACGTTCTGCGCGAAAAATTCGAGCCTGTCCTGCGTGAAAAAAATGTTGTGGGCATCAGCATTTCCACAAGAGCGGACGCTCTTGAAGACGATGTTCTCGAATACCTTTCCGAGCTCAACGGCAGAACATATCTTATAACGGAACTCGGACTGCAAACCACATTTGATGAAACCGGAGAACGCATAAACCGTTGTCATACATACGGCGATTTTCTTGACGGATATCGCAGGCTCACCGAAAGAAATATAAATGTATGCGTACATCTCATTAACGGTCTGCCGGGTGAAACGTATGAAATGATGATAACAAATGCCCGCAGGGTCGCGGCTTTAATGCCGCACTGTGTAAAAATCCACCTTCTGCATATTCTCAAAAATACGGCAATGGAAAAGGATTATTCACAGGGTTTGATTAAAACACTCGATCTTGACGAATATGTGATGATCGTATGCGATCAGCTGCGATGCTTTCATGAGGATACCGTAATACAGCGTCTTACCGGCGACGGCGGACGCGACAGTCTGATCGCTCCGCTGTGGAGTCTGAAAAAATTTGTCGTTCTCAATGAGATAGATAAGCGTATGCTGAAATACGATATGTTTCAAGGCGACAAATTTGACCGTGCACACACTAATTGATAGATATAAGGAGATAAAAATATGATTTGCAAAAACTGTAAAAAAAGAATACCCGATGACAGTATAATCTGCCCGAAATGCAAAAAACCGGCGATTGATTTGGCATCTGTACACACAAATTCAAACAAAGGTATCGACAGACGCAATATAGCGATCATTATAACCGCGGCTGTGATTTTAATATTCTTTTCGATGTCCGCCCTTCCGTTCATCATAGGCAAAAGGACCGGCAGTGATACCGAAAAAATTCCGCAAAATTCACCGGAAATCGATAATTCGGTCGTTATCCCGCCGGAAACGCAAAATCCGACCGAAAGTCCCGAAAGTTCCGAAAATCCCGAAAACGATGAAAAACAACTCCCGCAGGAAAGCACCCGTGACATTTTGACGGCGAACGAAAACAATTCAACGGAACAGCCGGCAGAAAATATTCCCGTATCCGCGGAAATGCCGGAGATATCCGATGAAATTCCCGGTGAAGCTCCCGAAATCCCGGAAATAATTCCCGAAACAGTCGAAACACCCGCGCCCACACCCACTCCGAAACCATCCCCCAAACCGTCCCCGAAACCCACTCCGACGCCCGCGCCCACTCCGACACCCGCGCCGATTTCCGGAACAAATAACAATCGTATGTCGGATTTTGATTTGCCTACCCTTGATAAAGACGAAAATAGGATAGATGACGGAAAGATATTTGTTCCCGGTCTGCTTGAGTAAATGTTTAGAGCCTGTTTAGTATCCGGAGATCGTCAGATTTTTGAGCGGATTTTTCTGCCGGCAAAGCACAAAATTCGCAGGAATACTTTGTGTATTTCAAG
>JAFLUR010000112.1 GCA_022508725.1 Oscillospiraceae bacterium | reverse complement strand
GTATTGTAATAAAGAAGAAATCAAACAGCGATACCGTAGCGGGATTTTACGGAAACAACAGCGATTCCATTACGATAACTTCCGCAAACGAAACAAAAAACAAAAACAGAGGAATCTATTTAAAGGGTGTATATTTTGTAAATAACGGCATATCGGATCACACTTTATATTCAAATGGTAAATATACCACAAGTAAAGTCTACTATGCAGCGGCTTCCAACGGCAGCGTTACGGTAACGCCGAATCAGAATTTCATAAAAACGCTGAGAGACAAAGGCGTTATAAGCGACGTACATTCCGACGCGACGATTAAAGTTTACCCCGTTTTTGCTCAGGAAGAGGTCATCGTATGTTTTGAAAATACAGACAGAGACGATTCTAAATCGGCAACAAGAGGTAAATTTGACAGCAACAATAAGGCTTCTTATATAGTAAATATTCTGGAGGCTAACAAAAACGGAAAGGTTGGGAAATATCAGACAGGCGGCTGGCTTGACTATTATTATATATATGTTCCCAAGTATTCCGTCATAAGAGTTCAGACACAGCCTATATCAACAAGAGTTGCCGCCGGCGTGTCGTATTGGTATTGGGGAAGTAATGAGCAAAGAACTTATTACCGGTCCGGAGATACGAAATTCAGCGGAACAACCCCGTCAGGCGAGAAAATTACGCAAACAGACTATACAAAGGCAGATATTGTCGCCTCTAACGACGTGTCTATGCGACCGGCTACAGGAGAGCAGACCTTTGATATAAGATATTTCCCCAAAGCAAATATACCGGATGAATATACCGGAGCAAACGGACTTACAAATGCGGTGTTGCTGTCGGATGTGGACAGCAATCAAGTGATTGGAGCGGATAAAAGCGGAAAATATACTTTCCGTAATCCTTTTGTCGGCATGAGTTGGTCACTTACGGCTGTTGCTCCGGATGGATATTATACTCAGTGGGTCAATATGACGGGTGACACAAACGGCGACGGATATATTTCCGACAGTGAGGGAAAAGCAATCAAAAATAAAAGCGCAACATTTCCGGACGAAGTATACGGAAATAAGATTTCCGGTCAGTTAGATCAGGATAATTTCAAGCTGTATTACTACTTTCTGCCCAAAACCGGCGGAAACGGTGCGAATAAAACAGGAGTGGTTACAAGAGCGCCCGAAAATTTTTATCAGCTTGCAAACAGAATAAAATCAAGCAGCAAAGCTACTCCCGTTGTAGGAGCATACGTTGATGTCGGCGGATTTATCGGCATGACCGACGGAAAAGGTGAATATTCAATCGAATGTAAAGATTTACCCATAGCCGGAAATGTAAGCACAACAATCAACGCGGACGGTTCAACCACATATCATACCATATCAAAGCTTCAGAGGCACACACCGATTGAACTTCCGGCGCTGTCTAAATTCAATGCGGTTTCGATAAGCGCTTCTTATGATAAAGACGGCAAGATCAACAGTGATTGGATCACCGTTAAAGACGATAAACTCACGATCTCCGCCACCGTTTCAAGCGAAAGCGCGATTACTCCGAAAAAAGCAAGATTTTTCATTTACGATGACTCGGATAATGAAATAAAAACCTTAGACGGCGCTGACGGTTACACAGTAAGCACAAAAACAAGCGGAAATAATTTTACGGCTTCACTTACCTTTAATCCGACAAAAGATATGAAGTGGGGATATAAAATATACGCTCAGTTTGCCGATCAGAATGATGAATGGACAAACGTCATTGATTTAGGCTACTATTTCTCGTCGCAGTTGAATCTTGCCGAGTTTGTGTTCCCGCTTATCGGAAGTTCATCCCTTGAAGATACGATCAGGACAGGATTTGTTGCGGATATTATCGGTGATCCTCTCGGAGATACGTCTATCGGTTCCATAAATAAATTCGAGACAAAAGACTACAAATATACTCCTGCCCAAATAGATGAACAATATAAACAAGATTATACATGGCAAAGGACTGATTACAGCTTCGGCTGGTCTGATACCTTCTATCGTAAAGAAACTACCACAAGCAAGGAAAGCGACGAGAAGAAATTACTGGCTTATCTGAAATCAATATACGACGGTAAGAGCGGAGGAAAAGCGCCGCCAACACCGAGTAAGTTCAGCACAAAGAGTAAATTCAGGTGGGAAATTACTCCGTCTGTAGGATTTAATCTTACACTTTCATCAAGAAAGGACAAATATGTATACTTTGAGGACCTTGTATTCTATGTAAAGGCGGATTTCAATGTAATGGCAAATCAGGCAATTCAGCTTCCTATCGGTATCAGCGTTTTGGTTCAAGGCGAACTGAAAGGAAACATCGCCGGAATATACCATATGTATGTAGATTATAAGGATAAGTATGAAACGGAAGATGCCGTAAGATATACCTCAGAGAATTTCGGCATATTTAAAAAATTCAATAACTCTGTAAGACGCGAGGGTTATATATTCTTAGATCCAACGGTGGCGGTTAAGCTTGGCATCGGAGTCGGCATTGTATTTGTGACGGGAAATGCGAATTTCATTTTTGACATGGACTTCCGGTTTACCGAAGGCGGAACAGACACCTACGGTGATATTACAATAGATTTGGGTTGGGGAATACAGCTTGTGGGATTTGAGGTTTACGCAAAATCTCTTTATGATGTGACGTATAAGCTGTTTAATTCGAGCGGACAAAACGGTCATATTAACTTTGATTATGCCGCTGCAAACAATCTTGCTCTCATGTCTGCCGCCGAGTATTTCGAGACAGACGGCGATGAAAAGCTGACTCTTGATAAGCCTGTGTCAAGAGATTATCTTA
Source organism: Oscillospiraceae bacterium (assembly GCA_022508725.1). Lineage (GTDB taxonomy): Bacteria > Bacillota > Clostridia > UBA1381 > UBA1381 > JAFLUR01. Next base: position 4,179 of record JAFLUR010000112.1, on the reverse strand, counting down.
ATAACAGAAGCCGGTGGTTGGGCGAAGACGATGAAATGATTCTTGCGGCGTATGATGTTTCGGAAGGCACAATTGAGAATACGCTCAGAAACGGTACTACCGAAAGTCCGTACGTCAGAATGATGGAGCTTGACAACGGCGAAATACTTATGGTATTTATTGATGACGATGAAAGCAGAAGTAATGTTAACAAAAGAGCGCTGTATTACTCTGTTTACAACGGTTCCGGATGGTCACAGCCCGTGCTTGCGGACAATGATGGTACACCTGACGATTATCCGACTCTTTGCGATCTGGGTGACGGAAGAATATTTGTTGCGTGGTCGTCTGCCGAAAGGATTTTACCCGATAACGCGACCGTTGAAGATGTTTTAAAAGCTATGAATATCAAAGCATCTTTCTTTGATAAGCAGACGAAACAAATGGGAGAGGTAATGCAAATTACCAAAACTACGGATAAAGATTACACTGCCGACGTTATGCCGGGCGCTGCATACGATTCGACGACAGACAGACTTATTCTGTATTACACAAAAACAGAATATGACGGACTTGAAAAGCTGACTGATATATCGGACGCATATTCCGTAAACGCTTATATGTTCTATGAGAACGGCAAGTGGAGTGATGCGGACGATTATGAAGCGGATGAGTTGGATGGTGTTGAAAATCCTGAAGAGTACAAGAAAAACTGGTATGGACAGCGTTTCCTTGATTTGCGTATTAATACCGATTCTGACAATATGCCGAGAGTTGCAGATACGGCGTCCATAAGCTGTAACGGACTCGGACTGTTTGCATGGACCGTCGATTGGGACACAAATCTTGAAACAAATAACGACAGAGATGTGTTTATGCAGATCTATAACTTTGATGAAAACAGCTTTACTCATATTATACGCGTAACTCCGGAAACTTCCGTATACACAACACCGAAGTTTGAACGATCGGATAATGGTACATATTTGTTCTATGGAGCGAGTACCGCGGATGAATCCGAGGGAAGTGTTCACAGCGAAATAAAATATCTGAATATAAGCGATCTCATAAAGAATGACAGGTTTACAAAAATTTCGGAAGCCGGCAATAATGAGTACTATATTTTCCGATATACGCGTGAAGCTTATACTACCGAAGATCCCGATGGCAATGTAGTTGAAAATCCTGCGGAGGATATTATTGTGACGGCTGATACTGCGGTTGTATGCAATAACGCTGTGGATTATGATGTAAAAGTCAGCAAAGACGGACAAATGTTTTTGTTCTGGACCGATACGGTGAATGAAGCAAGACAGATTATGGTATCGGCTTATAACGGTGCCGATGCGGACGATGACGATGAAGAAAACGATCAAAATAAGGAAAATGCGGATTCATCAGAAAGCTTCTGGAGTGAACCGGTCGTTCTGACAGACGCTGAAGCTGACGAATATTATTCGGGTCTCGGTGCTGCCGTAGTAGACGGAACACTCATTGCGGCAAGCGCAAAAGGAAACTATAATGATACAAGTACTTCGTCATTGGTATGGCAGAAACATACGCCGTTTAGTAAAGTAAGAACGACAGGTATTCGTTTTGACAGCGAATATCCGTATCCGTTAGCATCGACGGACTTGATTGCAACCGTTAAAAACGAGGGTCTGGCGCCAAGATATGTATCCGATGAGCCTGTAACCGTTACATTTACAATAAACGGAAAGATTGCAGGTACTGCAGATGTCATATCAACCATACCGGGCGGAAAATCTGTTGACGTCATATGCAGCGTGGAGCTTCCTGAAGATATTTCAAATTTAGAAATCGGAGCATATATTGAAGAATCTGACTCTGTGAGCGCAAAGCTTGAGACGAACAGCGATATTGAGCTCGAAAACAATACGATCGAACTTTACAAAGACAATGACGGCTGCAGAGTTGCGTACAGTGCTACAATGAGAAATAATGGAAACGCAGCTATAGATAATACAGTATTTACCGCTATGACCGGTGAAACTGAAATTGGAAATCTGACAATTGAATTGTTAGAGGCAAATGATGAACAAAATATAGATATTACTCTTGATATACCCGATTCAGCTTATACGATCAACAACGATGGTGTAGGCTATGCCGAAATCAGTATCAATGCCGTTTCGGGCGATAAGACGGTTGCGTACTATAACGGCAGAGCGGAAAAGGTATTCAGTGCCGAAGCCATTGCCCTTCTTGACAGTGTGACCGAAATCGTATTTAAGAACGACGGAACTTATAAAATGAAATCCGGAGATAAAGAAGATATTCAACCGGAATTCGGCGGCATTGATCCCGGTGATTTGATTGTACAATGGATTGACAGTTCGGACAGTAATGCGGCGTATATTGATTATGATAATATGATCATTGCTCAAAATAAAGGTACAACAACAATTACGGGAATTGTTGTTCCGAATGAAGAAAGAATTGAATTTGATGTAAACGGCAATGCGCAGAAAGTTGATTGGGAAACATTGATTCCTAAGGATAAAATGGTTAAAGTCACGGCTGTAATCAATGTATCGGAAACCAAACGCTCCGGCAGCAAAGGCGGCAGCGGCGGCACTGTATCAGCGAACTTAACAGAAACGCCTGCTCCGACAACAGATCCGAAGGCAACATCGGAGCCGGAGATAACAACAGATCCGAAAGCAACATCAGAGCCGGAGATAACAACAGATCCGAAGGCAACATCGGAACCGCAGCCCGCTCCGACCTCATCAACAAGTAATTTGCAGTTTGATGATACAGCAGATCATTGGGCAAAGGATTATATTGAAAGACTTTCAGCGAACGGTATGGTAAACGGCATGGCAGACAGAATATTTGAGCCAAACGGCAGCGTTACAAGAGCGCAGTTCGCTCAGATATTAATGAAAACAGGTATTGTTTCAGCCGGAAATATTACTGTTCCGTCATTCACTGACGTTGACCCCGACGCATGGTATTATGAAGCTGTAACATGGGCTGTATCATGTGGAATTGCAAATGGCATGAGCGATGAGATATTCGAGCCTGAAAGCAACATAACAAGAGAGCAGATGGCTGCAATGATAAACAGATTTATAAAATTAGCCGGTATTGAGGCGGAAACCGTTAAAGAAATAGCATTCATTGACGCAGACAGCATCTCAGACTGGGCAAGAGCCGATATTGAAGCTCTCGCGACAATGGGAATAGTAAGCGGCAGAGATACGGGAGAATTCGCTCCGCACGCAAATATGACCCGTGCCGAAAGTGCGGTTGTTATATGTAATATTTTGGATGTAAAGGGGGTTTAATAAAATGAAGGACGAAAAGAAAACAGATGTAAATGACAAAGAAGCTGTTGAAATCGATCTTGACGAATTGGAACAAGTAACAGGCGGTTCAATTAAGGATGTAAAACATACAAAGACAACCGATGTCAGCAGCAATACTAAGGGCAAGATATAAGTCGGGCAATAAGAATATCCGATAAGTAAACCATATGGGATATTTGATAAATGCATATGAAATTCGGCATATATCCGAAACATTAAGGGGCCGCCAATTAAGCGGCTCCTTTCTTGAATATGAATGGCATATATTTCATAGTGAAAATCCCAATGAGCATAGTTGCCTATTAGACTTTGACGAAATTTTATATAAATTTTTGTATTAGTATAATTACGCTTATGTTCAAAATAAAGGGGAAGTGTTTAATTGAAGGAAGTAAGTTTATTGGATAAAAAACAATATAGTGAAGAGATAAAAAAATTTTATACAGAGCAGACAGTCGTATGGCCGGAGAATGATAAATGGCATATGCACACTCATTGTTATATAAATGATTATGTTTCGGATAAAATAAACAGTATATATAAAAAAAACATGAAAATTCTGAACGCCGGATCGGGAGGCAATACATATGGACTTACTCAGGAAATGTATCACATAGACGTAGCGGATAATAAGATAAAACATTTTCCGCTCTATTCTAAAGCAAGTATTGAGGATATACCCTATAATAATGAATTTTTTGATATTTGCATATGCGTGGGAACAGTAATAAATTATACAAATGCGTCAAGATCTATGGACGAGTTTTACCGTGTATTGAAGCCGGGTGGTTCACTTGTTCTTGAATTTGAAAACAGTGGGAATCCGGAATTCAGAAAATATCCATGCGATGAGGCCGGAAAAAAA
>JAFLUR010000111.1 GCA_022508725.1 Oscillospiraceae bacterium | reverse complement strand
CAGAAAAATCCACTCAAAAATCCAACGATTGGAGGAATACCAAACAGGCTCTTACTTACAAATCTTTTATTCTTCCCAATCAAGCATAGAACAGCAGATCGGTATATGTAGGCATCGGCCAGTATTCGGAATCCACCTTTGTTTCAAGCGTATCGGCAACCTCGCGCAGAGCCTCCATTGCCGGGATAACGTTATCCTTGTAATATTCCGCTTCTTTGACGGGATCGTCGCTGCCCACGCCCTCCATTGCCTTCCTAAGCGCGTCTGTTTTGTCGATAAGAACCTCGTTAAGCTCCGAAATCTCCTTGGCAACGGCTTTCTGCTTCGATACCGAAAGTCCGATCGCCTCCTGTGACGCAACCGATTCCGCAACCGACGCCGCATACGATATACAAGCCGGCAGAATATCCCTGCTTGCCATGTCGATCATTGTAAGAGCCTCGATATGGAGAGCCTTTGCATAATCCTCAAGCATAATGTCGCAGCGCGACGATGTTTCTATCGGCGTGAATATACCGAGTCTTTCATAGAGCTTTATGCTTTCCTCGCTCTTGAACAGCGGCAGCGCGTCCGCAGTTGTCCTGAGGTTCGGGAGTCCTCTCTCTTCAGCCTCTTTCACCCACTCGTCTGAATAGTTGTTGCCGTTGAATATAACAGCCTCATCCTCATTGAGGGTATCCTTTATGATATTCCATATTTCGGCGTCAACATCCTCCGCCTTGTCGAGTCTGTCCGCGTACTCCGAAAGAACATCGGCAACAATGGCGTTGATAACGATATTGATACCCGCAATAGACTGTGACGAGCCCGGCATTCTGAACTCGAATTTATTTCCGGTAAACGCGAACGGCGATGTTCTGTTTCTGTCTGTCGCATCCTTTTTGAGGACCGGCAGAGAATCAACGCCCGTTTCGATATTTTCCTCATTCTTGTCTATACTCGTCTTTCCCGCCTTTATGGCTTGGATGACCTCGTCAAGCTGTTCTCCGAGGAACATCGAAACGATGGCGGGCGGCGCCTCATTCGCGCCCAGACGATGATCGTTGCCCGCCGTTGCGACCGAAAGCCTGAGCTGATAGCCGTATTTGTGAACGGCGCGTATAGTAGCGCAGAGGAATATAAGGAATTTCTTGTTCGATATCGGATCGTCGCCCGGCTTCAAAAGGTTCTCGCCGGTATTCGTGCCTATCGACCAGTTGTTATGCTTACCCGAGCCGTTGATACCCTCAAACGGCTTCGCATGGAGCAGGCAGACAAGATTATGACGCTCGGCAACCTTTTTCATGATTTCCATTGTAAGCTGATTGTGGTCCGACGCGATATTCGCCGTTGAGAATATCGGCGCAAGCTCGTGCTGTGCCGGCGCGACCTCGTTATGCTTTGTCTTTGCAAGCACGCCCAGCTTCCAAAGCTCCTCATCAAGCTCTTTCATATAAGACGAAACTCTTTCTTTTATAACGCCGAAATAATGATCCTCAAGCTCCTGACCCTTTGCCGGCTTTGCTCCGAAAAGCGTTCTTCCCGTAAGGATAAGGTCCTTTCTTTGATGATAAAGCTCGCTGTCGGTAAGAAAATATTCCTGTTCCGGTCCGACATAGGAAATAACTCTTGTAGCGTCCGAGCCGAAATGCCTGAGGACTCTGAGCGCCTGTTTGCTTACCGCTTCCATGGAACGCAGAAGCGGGGTTTTCTTATCGAGCACCTCGCCCGAATATGAGCAGAATGCCGTCGGGATGCAAAGGGTACTGTCCTTTATAAAGGCATAGGAGGTGGGGTCCCATGTTGTATAGCCTCTCGCCTCGAATGTTGCGCGCAAGCCCCCCGACGGAAAGCTTGACGCATCCGGCTCGCCCATGATAAGCTCTTTGCCGGAGAATTCCATAATTATCTTGCCGTCATCGGTTGGCGCGATAAACGAATCATGCTTTTCCGCGGTAATTCCCGTCATGGGCTGAAACCAATGCGTAAAATGAGTCGCGCCCTTTTCTATCGCCCAATCCTTCATTGCGTTCGCAACAACATCCGCAATTTCGGGATCCAGCGCCGTGCCGTTATTTATTGTTTTCTTTATTGCTTTGTATACGTCCTTCGGCAGACGTTCCTTCATTACCGTAAGATTAAACACATTGCTTCCGAAAATTTCTGTGATAGACATAATAAAACTCCTCCTGATTTTTGGTTTGATTAAGTATTTGGAAATGTTTTAAAACCACATTATCCATTATATACGGAAACGTCGGATAAATCAATATAAAAAATAAAATTAAACCGGCATTTCCTCATAAATCCCCGCCGGAAAAATCAAGGCTTTCACAGCCGCGCGATAAAGCCGGCGCGGAATAATTTTTTACGGATCGAGATGATTTATATCTCTCGGGAACATACTCGCCTGTCTTATGTTCGCAAGATTAAGCAGCTTCATAACCAGCCTTTCCAATCCTATTCCCAGTCCCCCGTGCGGCGGCATACCGTATTTATGTATCTGCAGATATACCGAAAGCTCCTCCGGGTCCGTACCGAACGCTTTCATCTTTTCGACCTGCTCATGATAATCATGTATACGCTGACCGCCCGTTGTTATTTCAAGACCTCTGAAAAGAAGATCGAAGCTTTCCGCAAGCTTGGGGTCCTCGGGTGAATTTTTTGCGTAAACGGGTCTTTTTGCCGCGGGAAATTTTTCCACAAACACAAATTCGCTGTCATATTCCTTTTTGACATACTCACATAACCTCACCTCGTCCTGCGGATCAAGATCGGCTTGATTATGCGGTTTTTCCAGTATATCCAACGCCTCGAAAAATGTAAGCACGGGAATATTCCCCACATCGGGCAGGGGATTTGCGAACATTTCAAGCTCATAAGAATAATTCTCTTTAAGATACCGGCATATATACCGTATAAGCTCTGTTTCGGTTATCATAACGTCGCGCATACTCTCTATATAGCCCATCTCCAGATCAAGCCCTATATATTCATTGAGGTGACGCGTGGAATTATGCTTTTCGGCGCGGTATACGGGCGCAATTTCAAAAACTCTGTCAAAAAACGCGACGCAGGTCTGCTTATAAAACTGCGGACTCTGAGCAAGCAGCGCATCCTTGCCGAAATATTTCAGCCTAAACATATTCGCGCCGCCCTCCGCGCCCGCCGAAACTATCTTCGGGGTGTGAATTTCGGTAAAATCGTTTTTAAGCAAAAACCGTCTGAACCCCTCGCACACACCCTCGCTTATTTTAAACACCGCGCGCTCTTTCGGATTACGCAGAGCGGTCGAGCGATATTCGAGCTTTGTTTCTATCGTGCATCCGAGCTCTCTTGCCGAAACATGAAGCGGATAATCCTCCGCCGGACGCGAAAGAACGGTAAAATCGGCAAGCGTTATTTCATATCCGAGCGGCGCGCGTTTTTCCTCATTCACATCTCCCGTTATCTTTACATAACACCCCTCCGAAATATCCGAAATATTACCTCCGCATTTATCTTCGGAATAGACCGACTGCAAAATATATTTTCCCGTGCGCAGAATTACAAACGCAAATCCGCTCATCTTTTTTATCTTGTGGATACAAGCGCAAAATGTTATGCTTCCGCCGCATGCCTTGCTCAGCTTATCGGCAGTCAGAGCTTCCGAAACAGGCTGATTTTTTATTATATGCATCTATCTTACCTCCCGTATCTTTTTCATAAGTAAATCCTTTGCAAGCTTCGGGTTGGCGCTTTTTCCCGCTTCCCTGACGACCTGCCCCATAAGAAATCCGAATACCTTTTGATTTCCGGCCTTGTAGCTCTCGACCGAGTCTTTGTTTTCGGATATGACCTTATCTATTATTTCCGCAAGATCATCCTCATCGTCGCTCATTATAAATCCCCGCTCCCCGGCTGTATATACCGGATCCCCGCCGCTCGAAAACAGGATTTTCAATATATCCTTTGCCGCGTTTTTGCTTATTCTGCCCTCATCCGCCATTTTGACCGTCCGCGCCAATGCGTCCGGAGTGAATTTCAGATTATCCGCGGAAGCTTCCGACTCGTTAAGCAGCCTTAAAAGCTCAACCAGCACAAGATTGGCTACCGGTTTATACGACGGATATATCCTCACGGTCTCGTCATAGAAATCCGACAGCGATTTATCGGAAATCAGCAGCCGCGCGTCCTCCTCCCGCAGCCCGTACTCGTTTGTATATCTTTCAAGCCTTTTCCCGGGCATCTCGGGCATGGAATTTCTTATCTCCGCAATCTCCGCGTCGCTGAGAAATACCGGCGGTATATCCGGCTCGGGGAAATAGCGGTAATCGTGCGCCTCCTCCTTTGATCTCAAAGAATTTGTCATGCCGCGGTTATCGTTGTAACGGCGCGTTTCCTGCACAACCTCGCCGCCCCTGTCGAGTATCTCGCTCTGACGCTCCGTTTCGTACTCTATCGCCCGGACTATCGATTTGAGAGAGTTGAGATTTTTTATCTCGGCTCTTGTTCCGAACACATCGGAACCGTAAGGCATAAGCGATATATTCACGTCAACGCGCAAAGAGCCCTGCTCCATCCTCGAATCGCATACCCCCGCATATTTTAATCTCAAAGCAATTTGTTCGACGAAATCTCTCGCCTCCTCCGCCGTTCTTATATCAGGCTCGGTCACTATTTCTATAAGCGGAACACCGCAGCGGTTATAATCCGCCATCGATATTCCCTCATAATCGTCATGCACAAGCTTTCCGGCATCCTCTTCGATGTGTATACGGTTTATCCTTATATCCCTTCCGCCCACATTTATTTTTCCGTCGGTGCATATCGGATAGGTAAACTGCGTTATCTGATACGCCTTCGGGAGATCGGGATAAAAATAGTTTTTTCTGTCAAATGCCGAATAATTGTTTACCGTGCATTCCAGCGCGAATCCCGCCCTTGCCGCAAGATAAGCCGCGCCGCGGTTAAATACGGGCAGCGTCCCGGGAAGTCCCGAGCATCTCGGGCATACCCTGCTGTTCTCCGCGCCGCCGAATTCGGCGGAGCAGGTACAGAAAACCTTTGAATTTGTAAGCATCTCGGCGTGTATTTCAAGACCTATCACACTTTGGTATTTCATATCCGCGCCTCCCGTCTGTCAAAATTACGTTCAAATACATCGCACAGCGCGATAATGCCCTTTTCATCGAATGTCTTTCCTATAATGCTCATTCCGACGGGCATTCCGTTTTCGTCATATCCGCACGGCGTCGATATCGCCGGAAGTCCCGCGATATTGACCGTTACGGTGCATATATCGGCAAGATACATTTTAACGGGATCGGTTTCTACCGAGCCGATTTTGTATGCCGTCGTCGGCGCCGTGGGGGTTATTATAAAATCGCATTTTTCGAATATCTCGTCGTACTCCTTCCGGAGTCTTGTTCTTATCCTTGACGCGCTGTTGTAATAGGCGTCGTAATATCCGCTTGACAACGCGTAATTTCCGAGCAGTATGCGGCGCTTGACTTCATCTCCGAAGCCCTCCCGCCTTGTGTTCGATATGACCTCGCCGAATGTGTCTCCCTTATCCGAACGCCAACCGAATTTTATTCCGTCATATCTCGACAGATTGCTTGCCGCCTCCGCCGATGATATAAGATAATATGCCGGTACCGCGTATTTAAGACTCGGCATCGATACCGAAACAAGCTCCGCGCCCGCCGATTTATAAAACTCCGCCGCCGCCGTTACCGACTCTTTTACATTCTCATCCGTACCGGCCGAGAAAAATTCCTCCGGAATACCTATCTTTATGCCCTTTACGCTCATTCCTATTCCGGAAATATAATCATCACCGGCATTTTTGGCGCTTGTTCCGTCATTTTCGTCGTATCCGGCTATCCGGGACAGAATTATACCGCAGTCACATGCCGAATTTGCGATCACGCCTATCTGATCGAGGCTTGAGGCAAACGCGATAAGACCGTAACGCGAAACCGCGCCGTAGGTCGGTTTGAGTCCCGTTACCCCGCAGAATGACGCCGGCTGGCGTACCGAACCGCCCGTATCCGAGCCGAGAGCGCCCGCGCACATTCCCCCGGCAACGCTTGCCGCCGCGCCGCCCGACGAACCGCCGGTAACGCGGCTTGTATCGAACGGATTTTTCACTCCGCCGAAATATGAGGTCTGCGACGAGCCGCCCATCGCAAATTCATCCATATTCGTTTTGCCGAGCATGACCGCGCCGTCGCTTTTCAGCCGCCGTATAACAGTCGCATCGTATACCGGGACAAAATCCTCAAGCATTTTTGACGCGCAGGTCGTTTTTATGCCCTCGGTGCATATATTGTCCTTTATGCTCAGCGGGATCCCCGTAAGCGGCGATGCGTTTCCCGAATCGAGCATATCCTGCGCCTCTTTCGCCTGCGCGCGCGCTTCATCCGCGCATACCGAAATATAGCTGTTTATATTCCGGTCGCTCCCGGATATTTTCGCAAGATATTCCTCCGTAAGCTCGACCGCGCTTATTTGCCTTGCCCGGAGCATATCCCCGAGTTCCTTTATCGTTTTTAATTGCGTACTCATTAAGACACCACCTTCGGAACGACAAAGCTGTTATTCTTTACCTGCTTTGCGTTTCTGAGTATTTTTTCCGTTTCAAAGGACTCTCTCGCCTCATCCTTTCGGAGTTCCGTGTAAGCCGCCGCTTCCAATGCAAATGTTTTTTCATTGCGGTCAAAATCCTTGACTGTGTCCATAAGCTTGATAATATCGGTCATTTGCGAAGACATTTCGGTAATTTCGTCCTCGGTAAATTCGATCTTGCTAAGCCGTGCCAAATATTTTGTCAGTTCAGTATCGAACATATTTATTTCATTCCTTTCACAAATTTCGGTTTTTCGGTTTTTTTGTTTTTTTTGTTTTTTTGGTTTTTATCAATAAAAAAACGACGCCCGCCGGACTTTTGAAAAATATAAAGTCCGATCGGCGCCGTTGCCGTAAACAAATATCTTTTTTCTTGATTATACCACATCGATTTTCAATTTGCAACAGTTTTTTGAAAAATTCTTTATAAATTATGTATAAAAGTCAATGATGCGTGACACATTTGTTAATTTTAAAATATTGTAAAT
>JAFLUR010000110.1 GCA_022508725.1 Oscillospiraceae bacterium | reverse complement strand
TCTTTTGCTATTGTAAGAGTCGTTTCTATTCTGCCCTGCTCCAAAAGCGATGTGACCAAATTACGCATAAGCGCCCTTCTTTGATCTGTCGGAAGATTTAATTTTCTTGTTCCCGGCATTTGCCCAAACCTCCTATTCTTCTTCTTTTCTCAGGATAAGTCCCAACGCGTTGAGCTTGTTGATAACTTCCTCAAGCGACTTTCTTCCCAAGTTTCTTACCTTCATCATATCCTCTTCGGATTTGCTGATGAGGTCCTCTACGTTATTTATATTTGCTCTCTTTAAGCAATTATATGAACGAACCGATAAATCAAGCTCTTCTATTGTCATTTCAAGAACCTTTTCCTTCTTGTTCTCTTCCTTCTCGACAATAATTTCCGTATTCTTCGCGTCATCGGAAAGATCGACAAACAATCTGAGCAGATCGTTCATGACCTTTGCCGCAAGACTGATCGCCTCCGTCGGATTTATGGTTCCGTTTGTCCACAGTTCAATGGTAAGCTTTTCGCGGTCTGTGTACTGACCCACGGCAATATTTTCAACCGTATAATTTACCTTTTTAACGGGCGTATATATGGAATCGATCGCGATAACACCGATTATAGGCTGCAAATTCTGCTTGTTTTTGTCTGACGACACATAGCCTCTGCCCTTTGACAATGTAATTTCGGCGCGAAATTCCGCATCCTCGTTAAGGGTCGCGATATGCAGATCCTTATTAAACACCTCGATCTCGTCATCGACCTGAAGATCGGCTGCCGTTATCTCACACGGACCTTGTTTTTCTATTGTTATAGTCTTTTGTGTTTCGGAATAAAGCTTCAGCGCCACCTTTTTAATATTAAGTATTATTTCGGTCACATCTTCGGCAACTCCCGTAACAGTCGAAAACTCGTGCTGTATGCCATCGATCTTGATAGAGGTAGCCGCCGCACCCGGGAGCGACGACAGCAATATTCGTCTCAGCGAATTACCGATCGTTGTGGCATAACCTCTCTCAAGCGGCGATACTTCAAATTTGCCGTATTCGCCGTCCGGTGATATCTCAACGCAAACAATATTCGGCTTTTCCATTTCTATCATCAAATAAACCCTCCTTTAAATAATAAACATATCTAACTGCACTAACCGAGGGTAACATTTTATTACTTAGAATAGAGCTCGACGATAAGGTGTTCTTCAACCTCGAAGTCGATATCTGTTCTGTCAGCCAATGCTACAACTTTGCCTGTAAGCGTATCCTTGTTCATATCAAGCCACTTAGGCACAACTCTTGACGCATTGGTCTCGACGATTTCTTTAATTCTTACGGAATCTCTGCTCTTTTCTCTTACTGCGATAACTTCGCCGGGTTTTACGAGATATGACGGGATATCGACCTTTTTGCCGTTTACCGTAATATGACCGTGATTTACGATCTGTCTTGCTTCGCGTCTTGTATTTGCAAGACCGAGTCTGAATATTACATTATCAAGTCTGCTCTCAAGTATCCGGAGCAGATTTTCACCTGTAATACCCTGCTGCTTCGACGCAAGCACATAATATTTTCTGAACTGCTTTTCAAGCACGCCGTAAATGAACTTTACCTTCTGCTTTTCATTCAGCTGCAAACCGTATTCGCTTTGTTTCTTTCTTCCCTGCTTGGGGTTCTTTTTGGATGACTTGCTTATACCCATTGATGCCGGCTCGATGCCCAATGTTCTGCATCTCTTTAAAACAGGCTGCATATTTCTTGCCATTAGTCTTTTTCCTCCTTCTTTAAATCATACACGTCTTCTCTTAGGCGGTCTGCATCCGTTATGAGGGATCGGTGTAACATCCTTGATCATGCTTACTTCAAGACCTGCCGCCTGAAGTGCGCGGATTGCGGCTTCTCTTCCCGCACCCGGACCCTTTACATATACCTCAACGGTCTTGAGTCCATGCTCCATTGCCGCTTTAGCCGCCGTTTCAGCCGCTGTCTGAGCCGCAAACGGTGTGCTTTTTCTTGAACCGCGGAAACCCAGGCCTCCCGCACTTGCCCATGAAAGCGCATTGCCCGCTGTATCTGTAATCGTAACGATCGTATTGTTAAAAGTCGAGCGTATATGCGCCGCTCCCTTTTCAATATTCTTTCTGTCACGGCGCTTTGTACGCACGTTTTTCTTTGCAACCTTTGCCATTTGCAGTCCCTCCCTTACTTTTTCTTGTTAGCCATAGTCTTAGCGGGACCCTTTCTGGTCCTTGCGTTCGTCTTTGTTCTCTGACCTCTTACAGGCAGTCCTTTTCTATGTCTTATACCTCTGTAGCAACCGATTTCCATAAGTCTCTTTATATCCAGAGCCACCTGTCTCCTCAAATCACCCTCAACCTTATATTCGGCGTCGATGATCTCCCTGATCTTTGCCACTTCATCCTCCGTAAGATCCTTTACTCTCGTATCAAAGCTGATACCTGCCTTTGTAAGAATCTTCTGTGAGCTCCTAAGACCTACTCCGTATATATAGGTAAGACCTACTTCAACTCTTTTTTCTCTCGGTAAGTCAACACCGGCTATTCTTGCCATACTTTTTTACACCTCCATATTATTGCGATAATTAACCTTGCTTTTGTTTATGCTTCGGATTTTCGCAAATAACCATTATTTTGCCTTTTCTCTTAATGATCTTGCATTTTTCACAGATCGGTTTTACCGACGGACGTACTTTCATTAAAATCTACCTCCTACTTACTTAGATCGCCAAGTAATTCTTCCGCGTGTCAGATCATACGGTGACATTTCGATCTTCACCCTGTCGCCCGGAAGAATTTTAATGAAGTTCATTCTTAGCTTTCCTGAAATATGTGCAAGTATCTGATGCCCATTTTCCAGCTCTACTTTAAACATTGCGTTGGGCAGGGTCTCAACGACCGTACCCTCTAATTCCATAACATCTTCCTTTGCCAATGAAATAACCTCCAGTTTTCAATCAAGCGGTCTGTAATCCGCAAGCGCCTTGCGCACCTCGGAATTCGTGACCTTTCCAACATTTCTCATCTTCTCGGAAATAAACCCCGATACACAATTCGTTCCCTGCAGATGCTTCAGCTTTTTCTTTTTCGGCTTATCGACTTTTCTCAATTCTCCGTTGGCAAGATAGGTATATTCGCCCTCGCATTTGAGGACTACGAACAAATCGCCCTTATCCCGCCCCGCCTTCGATCTTACAATACTGCCGATAACTATTTCCACAAAAATCACCCCTTACAGAGTAAGTATCTCACATTCGCCGTGAGTTACCAATATCGTGTTCTCATAGTGTGCCGATAAGCTTCCGTCTGCCGTTACTACCGTCCAATTATTTCCTAACATCTCGACCGGATAATTCCCTTGATTGACCATCGGCTCAATCGCCAGAGTCATTCCCGCTGCCAGCTTTACGCCCTTGCCGCGCTTTCCGAAATTCGGCACGCTCGGCTCCTCGTGAAGATCTCTTCCTATACCGTGACCTGTCAGATCCCGGACTATGCTGTAGCCGTGCTTTTCAACATACTCCTGAATAACCGCGGAAACATCACCCAACTTTGCTCCGTGTGTAGCACACTTTATCCCCTCAAAAAAGCTCTGTTTCGTTACATCGATCAAACGCTGTGCCTCCTCGGAAATCCTTCCGACGGGAAACGTTCTCGCCGCATCTCCGTTATATCCGTCGATCGCGGCTCCCAAGTCTATGCTGATAATATCGCCCTCTTTGAGAATATCTCTCTTGTCGGGTATACCGTGTACCACAGCGTCGTTTTTTGATGAGCATATCGATGCCGGAAACCCGTTATAATGAAGAAATCCGGGCCTTGCGCCTTTTGACACAATATAATCATGCGCTATTTTGTCAAGCTGCTTTGTCGAAACACCGGGTTTTATGTGCTTTTCAATCATCTTCAGTGTGTCACCGGTTATTTTCCCCGCTTTTCTCATCTTTTCAACTTCCGACTTGGATTTTATCGTTATCATTGATGCTCTCCTTAAATACCAAGCGCCGAAAATACCGCCTTCTGAGTGTCTTCAACTTTGTCCCGGCCCTTTACCGTTACTACCTTGCCTTGTGTTTCGTAATATGCCTTGATAGGTTCCGTTTCCTCATGATAAACCTTCATCCGGTTTCTTATCGTTTCCGGCTCGTCGTCCTTGCGGCATATCAGCTCGCCTCCGCACTTATCGCATTTTTCGCCTTTCTCCGAGGGATTATAAAGAATATGATATGTTGCCCCGCATTCTTTACATTCTCTTCTGCCCGAAAGACGTTCGGTTATCACGTCGTCATCAACCTCAAGCGACAGTACCTTATCTATTTTTATTCCGTTTTTGTCTATCGCCTCCGCCTGCGCTATCGTCCGGGGAAATCCGTCAAGTATATATCCCTTTTCGCAGTCCGGCAAAGACAATCTTTCCTTTACTATCGCCACCACGGTCTCATCCGGCACAAGCTTACCCTTATCGATATACTCCTGTGCCTCTTTTCCGAGGGGCGTGTTGTCTCTTATTGCCGCGCGGAGCATTGCTCCGGTTGAAATCGTGCAAATATCAAGCTTTTCCGATATACTTTTTGCCTGTGTACCCTTTCCCGCCCCCGGCGGTCCCAAAAGTATAAGACGCATATTAAAACCTTCTCTCTCACAGCCTTGCCTGTCTTTCGGCAGTCATATCATAAACCTCTGTTGTTCTTTATCCCAAAAATCCTTTGTAATGACGCATTGTCATCTGCGATTCAATCTGTTTTACCGTTTCAAGCGCAACGCCTTCCATGATCAAAAGCGACGTACCGCCGATCTGGATCGACTGAATTTTGAATACCGCTCCGATTATAATAGGCATTATCGCCACTATGCCGAGAAATACCGAACCCGCAAGATTGCATCTTGACGTAACTCTTGCTATAAAATCGCTTGTCGGCTTTCCGGGTCTTATGCCCGGGATAAATCCTCCGCTCTTCTTCATATTGTTTGCTATCTCGATAGGATTGAACTGTATCGCCGCATAGAAATATGTGAAGAATATTATAAGCAGAAAATACACCACGCTGTATACAACATCTGTCCACCACGGACCCATTGACGGCTGGAGCATACTGAGCAATATATGGCCCACGCCCTGAGTCGGCAGAGAATTCGCGCTTACCAGTCTTACTATTGTTGCGGGAAACGCCATAATGCTTGACGCAAAGATGATAGGCATAACTCCGCCCATTACCACCTTGATGGGAATATGCGTGCTCTGACCGCCGTACATCTTTCTTCCGACAACTCTTTTCGCGTACTGTACCGGTATTCTTCTTTCAGCCGAATCGAACAATACGACAAACGCGATCGCCACAATCGCTACGACAACGACCGCAGCCACTATAACAATACCCTTTACCGAAACCGTTCCTTCAAGATACTGCTTGTAAAGAGAATGTGCTCCGATAGGTATTCTTGATACGATACCCGCGAATATGATAAGCGAAACGCCGTTTCCGAGTCCCTTTTCGGTGATAAGCTCACCAAGCCATACGATAAACGCCGTACCCGCCGTAAATGTGAGCACTATGACAAAAAACGCCACCGGACCGGGCTTGCTTATTGCCGAACCCATGTTATAAAGCGTTACATACAGTCCCGCGCCCTGCAAAAACGCAAGACCGATACCCAGGTATCTTGTGATTTTATTTATCTTCTTTCTTCCCTCTATGCCTTCCTTTGCAATGCGTTCGAGGGCAGGTATTGCCACAGTCAACAGCTGAATTATGATCGATGCGTTGATGTACGGCGAAACACCGAGCGCCATGATCGTGGCATTTGAAAACGCTCCGCCGGTAAACACATCAAACAATGAGAAGAGGTCGGTGCCTCCGCCCAAAAATTCTTTCATCGCCGCGGCACTTAAAAACGGTACCGGAATATGAGCTCCGAATCTGAAAAGCACCAGCATGAAAAGCGTAAACAATATACGATTTCTCAAGTCGGGTATTTTAAACGCATTTCTGAATATTGAAAGCATTATATCACCTCAGCCTTTCCGCCCGCCTTTTCAATTTTTTCGATCGCAGACGCCGTAAACTTCGCTGCTTTTACCGTGAGATTTTTTGTAAGCTCTCCGCCGCCCAGAATTTTGACTCCGTCGCAGATCTTGCTTATAACTCTTGTTTCCTTTAAAAGCTCCGGCGTTACCTCTGTTCCGTTTTCAAATCTCTCCAAAGCGTCCACATTGATCGTAACATATTCCTTTGCGAAAATGTTTGTGAAGCCTCTCTTCGGAAGACGTCTGTATATCGGCATCTGACCGCCTTCAAAGCCCGGTCTTACTCCGCCGCCGGAACGGGCGTTCTGACCCTTATGACCTTTTCCCGATGTCTTGCCCGTGCCCGAGCCTATACCTCTGCCCACTCTTTTGCGAGTGAATTTTGATCCTTCTGCCGGTCTGAGTTCATCAAGTCTCATTTGCCGCACCTCCTTTTTTATTAAACTTTATCAAACTTCCTCAACCTCTACAAGATGAGAAACCTTATTTATCATGCCTCTTATATTGGGTGTATCCTTGTGTATCTTTTCGCTTCTTATTTTTCTCAGACCCAATGCCTTTACGGTATCGATCTGATCCTGCTTGCGGCCGATTATGCTCTTTACCAATTTAACCTTAAGCTCTGCCATAATCTTGTTCCTCCTTATCCTTGTTTAATACGGCGATCAAACTCCCTTGATCTGCTCAACCGTTTTGCCTCTGAGCTTTGCAACATCTTCAATGCGCTTTAATTCGGATAAGCCTTGAATTGTAGCGTTTACCACATTCCTCGGATTATTTGAACGCAGACACTTTGTACGGATATCCTTTACTCCCGCAAGCTCCAGCACCGCTCTTGCCGCGCCGCCCGCGATAACGCCGGTACCCTGTGCGGCAGGCTTAAGCAACACCTTTCCCGCGCCGAACTCTCCGATGACCTCATGAGGTATCGTTGTTCCCACCATAGGTACGCTGATCATATTCTTTTTGGCATCTTCTATGCCTTTTCTTATTGCGTCCGGGATCTCCGCAGCCTTGCCCATTCCGTAGCCCACATGACCGTTTCCGTCGCCGACTACCATCAGCGCGCTGAATCT